>DEUO01000139.1:5892-18105 GCA_002362595.1 Caryophanales bacterium UBA3260 | reverse complement strand
AATAACTTGTTCTTCCATATCACACCTACAATATAATTATATAATATTATAAAATTAAAAATAAACAAAAAATGTCAAGTACTGTTTGATTACTTGACATTAATTTTAATATCCAGGTTTATCTAATAATTTAAACATATTAGTTTTATATTTCTCAACACCAGGTTGATTAAACGGATTAACTCCCAATAAAGAACCAGACATAGCGCATGCCAATTCAAAGAAATATATAAGTTCTCCAACTGACTCTTCATCTAATCTTTTAATATTTATAAGTACATTAGGTACTCCACCATCAACGTGAGCAGCAATGGTTCCTTCCATTGCTTTTTTATTAATATAATCCAATGACTTACCTGATAAATAATTCAAACCATCTAAATTATCTTTATCTTCTTCTACTTTTATATCTTTATCTATTTCTTCTATATTAATAACTGTTTCAAAAAGATTTCTTCTTCCTTCTTGAATATATTGCCCCATTGAATGTAAATCAGTAGTTAAATCTACACTTGAAGGGAATATTCCCTTTCCATCTTTTCCTTCGCTCTCGCCATATAATTGTTTCCACCATTCAGATATATAATGTAATCTAGGTTCATAATTAGCTAATACTTCTATATTTTTATCTTCTTTATATAAAATATTTCTAATTACTGCATATTTATAACATTCATTTACTTCTAAATCTTCATTATTATATTTGTTTTGAGCATTTAATGCTCCTTTAACAAGTTCATCAATATCTATTCCAGCAACCGCAATAGGAAGTAAACCAACAGCAGTTAATACAGAATATCTCCCACCAACATTATCTGGAATAACAAAAGTTTCATATCCTTCATTATCTGCTAATACTTTTAAAGCTCCTTTAATTTTATCTGTTGTAACATAAATTCTTTCTCTAGCTTCTTCTTTACTATATCTTTTTTCTATAAGTTTCTTTAACATTCTAAAAGCTATAGCCGGCTCTGTAGTAGTTCCAGATTTAGATATAACATTAATAGAAAAATCTTTATCATCCAAATAATCCATTAAACTAAGTAAATATCTTGAACTCATATTATTTCCCGCATAAACAACCTGTATTCCACTTGTATTAAAACTATCACTAAGAGCTTCTATAACAGCTCTAGCTCCTAAATAAGAACCGCCAATCCCAATAACAACTAATACCTGTGAATTACTTCTTATTTTTAATGCTGATTCCTTTATTCTCTTGAATTCATCTTTGTCATAAGCTTCAGGCAAATTCATCCATCCTAAAAATTCTTTTTCATCATTAATCTTCTTGTGTAAATCTTTATGTATTTCCTTAACTTCTTCTTTATAACTTAAAATATCACTTTCGTTAATTCCTATTTTAGAAAAATCAACTTTAATATTCATTTTATCCATCCTCTATTTTTCTATTATATCAGTAACAGCTATTATACCATCAGCAACAGCTGTACCTATCTGATATACATCTTTTTTAATAATATCTCCAATAGCGTATATCCCTTTAATATCTGTTTCATATTTATCATTAACTAATATATATCCTTCTTCGTTAGTGATATTTAAATTAGAAATAAACTCTGTATCAGGAATAAATCCTATATAAATAAATAATCCACTTACATCTATTTCTACTTTATTATCTAATCTTACTCCAGATAATACATCTTTATTAGTTAATAACTCTTTTACATTAGCATTATAAATTATTTCAATATTATCTTTATTAGTTAATCTATTTATTAATTCTTTATCTGCTCTAAAGTTATCTCTTCTATGAATAACATAAACTTTATTACATATATTAGCTAAATATAAAGCTTCTTGCAAAGCACTATTGCCACCACCTACAACACATACATCTTTATCTTTAAAGAAATTACCATCACATAAAGCACATCTACTTATACCTTTACCTAATAGTTCTTCTTCTTTATCTAAACCCAACTTACGCATCTTACGACCAATAGCAATAATTACATTTTTACATTTATATTCATTATCTTCTGCTATAACTTTTTTATATTCACCATCATTCTCTATTTTAGTAACTTTCTTATTATAATATTCAATATTTAATTCTTTCATTGTATCAAATAATTTAAAAGCAAAATCTGGTCCACTAATACCATAAAGTCCAGGATAATTATCTATTCTATCTATATAGTTCAAATAACCACCTATCATTGATGAATCAAAACATAAAACACTTAACCCTGCTCTTTTAGCATATATTGCTGCTGTAACCCCAGCAGGCCCCATACCTACAATTATTAAATCATATACCATTAATTATCTCTCATTTCTTTCTTATCATAATACTGACCTTTTTTTAGGCGATTAAAACATAAATAAACAAAACATATAAAACCTACTATAAACATAATAATAGACATAAGTTGTGCTGCCTTAAAACCACCTATCATTAAAGAATCAGTTCTTAAAGATTCAATAAAGAATCTACCAATACTATACCACATTAAATATACACATGTTAACTGACCACTCTTTAAATATTTATAAAATTTACGTATTAAGATAAGAACAATAAATCCCATAACACACCATAAAGATTCATACAAAAATGTTGGATGATAATATATACCATTTATATTCATTCCCTTAATAATAAAACTAGGAATATGAAGATTTTGTAAATTTAATAAAGATGTAGCTGGTCCATGCGCTTCACTATTAAAGAAATTTCCCCATCTACCTATAGCTTGCGCAATTATCAAAGAGGGAACAGCTATATCCATTATACGTAATGGTTTGACTTCTTTCTTTTTACAATATACAAGTAACGTTATTAAACCTGCTATAATACCTCCATGAATAGCTAATCCACCATTCCATACTTTAAAAATATCTAATAAATTATTTTTATATAAATCAAAATTAAATATAACATAATATAATCTTGCTCCAATAATTCCAAATATAACTACCCAAAAAACCATATCAAAAATAAAATCTTTAGGCAAATTAAACTTTTTACTTTCTTTATTAGCAAGTATATAAGCAATTAATACTCCCGCTAATATTAAACAAGAATACCACTTAATGCTTATACCAAATATATTAATTAATTCTGGATTCATTTATATTCCTCCTAAATACTTATATTATAACATATCCATCTATTTATTATTATCAAATTAATAAAGAAGTAGTATTTATACTACTTCAAATTTTTTAAAAAATTAACTATATCCATAAAATTATCTGGATACTTTAAAGTCCCACTCTTATGATAATATGTATCAAACTCATCATAAAATGCTAAACGCCATATTGGTGACATAGGAGCATGATCTTTAGACTTATCTGGCCAATAATCATATTCATCTAATTCTTCATATGTCCATAACATTTCTTCTAATTTATCTCTATCTTCTTTAGTTATTTTAAATTCCCATAATGCACCATTAACATCAATAACATTCTCTTCTAAGTTGATTATAATATAATTCATATCTTTATATTCTATTTCTACTCTTTTAATTCCTGGTTTATTATTTACCATCTTTTTTACATCTAGTTCTGCCATATTATCACCTATAAATATTTCTTTAAGAATTGACCTGTATAACTATTCTTTTCTTTAGCAATTTGTTCAGGTGTACCAGTTGCAACTATTGTACCTCCGCCATCGCCACCTTCAGGTCCTAAATCAATTATATAATCAGCTACTTTTATTACATCTAAATTATGTTCTATTACAATAACAGTATCTCCATTATCAACTATTCTTTGTAAAATAACTAATAATTTTTTTATATCATCGCTATGAAGTCCTGTTGTTGGCTCATCTAAAATAAATACACTTTTACCCGTTGCTTTTTTCTGTAACTCTTTTGCTAATTTTACTCTTCCAGCTTCACCACCTGATAAAGTAGGTGCCGGTTGACCTAGTTCTATATAAGAAAGACCTACATCCATCATTACATCTAATTTACTCTTTATTTTAGGAACATTTTCAAAAAATTCTACTGCTTCTGAAACACGCATATTTAAAACATCTGAAATATTTTTATCTTTAAATTTAACTTCTAATGTTTCAGAATTATACCTTGTCCCCTTACATACTTCGCAAGGAACGTATACATCAGGCAAGAAATTCATTTCAATTCTTTTAACGCCGTCCCCCCAACAAGCTTCACATCGTCCACCTTTTACGTTAAAAGAAAATCTATTCTTCCCATATCCGCGCATTTTAGATTCTTTCATATTAGCAAATACATCTCTAATATTATCAAAAACTCCAACATATGTTGCCGGATTACTTCTAGGTGTTCTACCTATTGGATCTTGTGTAATATGAACTACTTTATCAACATAATCTAATCCTTTAATTTCCTTACAAGCTCCTACAATAGTTTTAGACTTATATACTTTTTTCATCAAGGCATTATGTAATATATCATTAACTAAAGTAGATTTACCACTACCTGATACTCCTGTAACACATATAAATTCTCCCAATGGAAATTTAACATTTATATTTTTTAAATTATGTTCTTTAGCTCCTTTAATTTCAAGAAACTTACCATTACCTTTACGTCTTTTCTTTGGAACATCTATCCTAAGTTCACCCTTTAAATATTTACCAGTTAATGAATTAGGATTATCCATTACTTCTTTAGGTGTTCCTGCCGCCATAATACGTCCTCCATTAACACCTGCTCCTGGACCGACATCAACTAAATAATCGGCGGCCATCATTGTGTCAGTATCATGTTCAACAACAATTAAAGTATTTCCTAAATCACGCATTTCTTTCATTGATTCAATTAATTTTTCATTATCTCTTTGATGTAAACCAATACTAGGTTCATCTAAAACATACAATACACCTGAAAGTTTACTACCTATTTGTGTAGCTAATCTAATACGTTGAGCTTCTCCTCCAGATAATGTACCTGCTGATCTAGCAAGCGTTATATAACCTAAACCTACATTATTTAAAAACTCTAATCTATTACATATTTCTTTAACTAATAATTCACTTATAACTTGTTGTTCTTTTGTTAATTTAAGATTACACATAAACTTATATAGATTTTCAATACTTAAAGATGTTAAATCATATATATTCTTCTTATTAATATAGACATTAAGAATATTATTTTTAAGTCTTGTTCCATGGCATAAAGGACATTCTGTTTCAATCATAAACCCTTCTATCCATTCACGAACCCAACCAGCTGTCGTCTCAATTTGTCTTCTTTCTAAGTTATTAATAATTCCTTCAAAAAAATCACTTTTTGTTCTTATATTTCCATTCTTAGATACATATTTAAAATCTAAAACTTCAGTTGACCCATAAAGAATCTTATTTAACTTTTCTTTTGGTATTTTAGAAACTGGCATATCTAAATCTATATCATAATAATCTGCTACAGTCGCAACTTCTGTATACATAGTATTCTGATCTTGTGATAACGTAACAATAGCTCCACCGTTAATACTTTTATTTTTATCTGGAATAAGTAAATCTTCAGAAACTTTCATCTTAATACCTAATCCATTACATTCAGGACAAGCTCCCCATGGAGCATTAAAAGAAAACATTCTTGGTTCTAATTGTGGCATTGAGTAATTGCAATGAATGCATGCATAATTCTCACTCATTAATAATTCTTCTTGACCAATAATATTAAATAACACAATCCCATTAGCTAACTTACAACTATTTTCAATTGATTCAAAAATACGACTTCTTTCTTCTGGCTTAACTATTACTCTATCTACAACTACTTCTATTGTATCTTTCTTATTCTTCTCTAACTTTATATCTTCAGACAAATCCTTTACTTCACCATTTACTCTTACTCTACTATATCCCTTTTTACGTAAATCTTCTAATATTTGTGCATGAGCCCCTTTTTCGCTTCTTACAACTGGAGCCATTATCTCTATCTTCGTACTTTCAGGAAAAGCCATAATCTTATTTGTCATTTCTTCAATACTTTGACTCTTAATTGGTTCATGATGATTAGGACAATATGGAACACCTATACGCGCAAATAATAAACGTAAATAATCATATATTTCTGTTACTGTACCAACAGTACTACGTGGATTATTATTAGTACTTTTTTGATCAATACTTATACTAGGGCTTAAACCCTCTATACTATCAACATCTGGTTTACTTGTTCCTCCCAAAAATTGACGCGCATAAGCAGATAAACTTTCTACATATCTTCTTTGACCTTCAGCATATATCGTATCAAAAGCTAAACTACTTTTACCTGAACCTGAAACACCCGTCATTACAACTAGTGAATTCTTTGGAATTTCTAAATCAACATTCTGTAAATTATTTTCTCTAGCTCCCTTTATTACTATTTTGTCCATACATTAACACCTTCCTAACTATTTCCTGTCTATGACCATAATCTTGCATATAAATATCTTTACAACCCATTTGATAATACATAATAAATTCCATAATTTTCATATTACTACCAAATCTATTTACAAATAAAGATAACTCTAAAGAATTTAATCTAAAAAATAATAAAAACTTTCTAATAGCTTCTTCATTACTATTTAACATAATATCTATAATTTCTTCGCGAGATAAAAATCTATCTACTCTGAGTATTTCAGAAGAATACATATCATAATATCCATAATATTCATCATTAAAAGTTACCATCTCACCAGAACCAGTAACAGAAGCCACACATACCTCTTCATTATTATCAACATATCTAAAAACATCACTAAGTTCACGACAAAAATGATAACCATTACCATTACATCCAAAACTTACTGGTCCTAAAACGCGATATGTATGACCTTCTAAAAAGGGTACTCCATATCTATTCTGTTTATTCTTATTAAATGCTTTATACCCTTTTACTTCCAAAACACTACCTCCTTAAATCATAGAAATTACATTTCTTACATAACTCATTAACTTTCTTATTATTTAAGAAACCTTCTTTTATTTCTTTAAAAAGTTCGCTATTTATTATATCATTTAAATCTTGTTTGTAAATATTCCCTAAATTAATTATTCCATTACTATCTAAACAACAGGGAACAACCTCTCCATCTACTAAAATACCTATATGATCTCTTGTTCCACGGCAACTGCCAATAGAAGATTCATAACTATTATCCAAATTAGGCCAAATAAATTCTTGTTCTACTTCATAATAAACATTATCAGATAATTTAGCTTTTTTCTTATCATCTATTTTAACATTATACTTATCTTCTAATAATTTAATAATTTTATTTCTATATTTACCATCTACCCACATTCTATATTTAATAATAGTATTATTAAGAACCAACTTATCAACATTCTCAAAAATACATTTCATATAACTATCTAAACTCTTTATATTTCCATTATAACTATGTAAAGATAAATTAATTTGTCTTATATTCTTATTATCCCCTATTCTATCTATTAAATATCCATTACTAGTAATATTTACATAAAAATCCTCACTAGCTAAATTAATTAATTCATTAATATTAGGATGTAATAAAGGTTCACCCATAACATGAAAATACAAATATTTTGTATATCCCTTTAACTTACTTAATAAAAACTTAAACTTGCTTACATCAATAAACTGCTTAATTCTATTATTACCATTACAAAATAAACAATTTAAATTACATATATTAGTTACTTCTACATAAATCTTCTTAAACATAACAACACCTATCAAAATTATACCATACTTTTGTTCGTTGTAAACAAAAAATTAAAACTTCTAAAAAGAAGTTTTATAAATACATATTAACTATCCTTATTCCTTACTTCTAGCTTACTTCCAGAACCTTCTTCTTCACTCTTAGAAATAATTATCTCCTTACCATCCTTAATATTGCCAACGCCATCTAAAGTATCATCTAATAACTTAAGTTCCCTTATAATTTGATCTGAATCCTTACCAGACATAAAATCAAAATAATCCATTTCATCGCCAATTAAAGACTCATAATCATCAGTCATATCCTTCTTAATAGGAGGCACAGTAATCATGCCTTTTTCATACTTTAAACATTTATTAAACTGATTAATAACTCCAACAATTTCCATTCCCATATATTGATTCTTAACATCCATCAAAGCTTCCAAACTAATATCATGATTCTCTGGATCCGCTTTTTTCATATCATCAACCTGTTTTATTAATGTTTCTATATTACGCAAACCGAATACACCAACAATATTATTCTTATCATATTCTTCATAATCATCAGTATTAATAACACTACCACGTGACAAATGTCTACTTATTAAATCCTCAGCATCTGCTTCATCAACCATAATATTATAATTAACATTCTTATACTTACCATTATCCATTTGTAGATAAAAAGATAAATAATTATCAACATAAGTATACAAAAAAACATCATAAACAATACGACCATTAATATTAGAAGTCATAATAGTTAAACTCTTTCTTATACTATAACCGGCATAAACATATTTAGACGGTAAATTCTTAAGCATATATCCTAACATTACTTACCATTTCCTTTTACTTTTTTATTTTGAATATTATAAACAATACGTAAAGATAACTTATTACTTATAAATCTATTCATAAATAACACTAATCTAACACTAAAACCAGGTATAATAATTAACTTATTCTTAAAACATTTTAAAATACCATATTTAGCTACATACTCACTACTAAGAGCTTTCATATTAAATGATCCGCCAGCCACTTTATTAAAATTAGTATTAACTGGTCCAGGACATAAACAACTAATATGAACATTACTCTTTACCCTTCTTAATTCTTCATAAATTCCCATCGTCCATTTAGCGACATAATTCTTACTAGCATAATATGTATTAAGTACAGGACCCGCTAAAAAACCAGCGCTACTTGCAATATTTAAAATACGCCCTTTATCTTTCTTAACCATATCTTGTAAAAACAACTTAGTAAGAATATGAGTAGCTGTAATATTTAAATCAATCATCTTCAATTCTCTATTAATATCTGTATCCCAAGTATTACCAAACAACCCAAATCCAGCTCCATTAACCAATAAATCTATATCTCTATCTTTATAATTATCATATAGCTTAAAACAATTCTCTTTTCCTGTTAAATCTACTGGATATATTTCTACATTTGTCCTAATTTGCTTAGCTACTTCCTTTAATCTATTTTCATCTCTACTAACCAAAATTAAATCATAACCAAGACTACCTAAATATTTTGCCATATCTCTTCCTATTCCTGAAGAAGCCCCTGTAACTATTGCTAACATATTTATCACCTATTATTATTTTATCATATAAAAAGAAAGATTAAACTTTCTTTTTTATCTTTCTGATTCAAGAAGTGGAGGTAACATCTGTTTCTTACGTGAAACTACTCCATCAAAATAAGTACCTTGCTCAATATTCTCTATACCATAAGCTTCTTCTAACAACTCTTTAGCATCATCATTATATAGAATATAAGAACCATTCTTTATAATATCAGTAACAAAAAGTAATGCTACTTTATAACTACCAAGTTTACACATTGAATTTAAACTATCAATAAATTCTTCTTTTCTTTGAGCTATTTGTTCAAAATCCATAGTCATTACTTGACTAATTGCCAATGTATCATCTTTGCATTTAAATGATTTAAAATCAGCTTGAATAATATCTTCTACACTCATACCATTAACACTACTAGCTGCTCTAAACATATTATAACCATACTCGGAGACATCAACTTGCGCAATACGTGCAAGCTCATTGCCTACTTCTATATCTTTCTTAGTCGTAGTAGGAGACTTAAACAATAAAGTATCTGATAATATAGCCGATAACATAATACCTGCCATATCCTTAGGAATTAACACATTAGCTTCTTTATACAATTGATAAATAATAGTACAAGTACATCCTACTGGTACACTCCTAAAGTTAATAGGGATAGAAGTTCCAATAGTTCCTAAATTATGATGATCAATAATCTCCACAATCTCCGCCTCTTCAATTCCGTCAACACTTTGCGATTGTTGATTATGATCAACTAAAATAACGCTTTTTCTTTGAAAATTATTCGTATCAATTAAACATATCATTCCTAAACACATATTCTTTTTATTAACAATAGGATAATTAGTATGTCCTAATTTACTACTTACATCAATAAAATCATTACGATAATCAAAAATACTAAAAGTAACAGGATTAGGATTAATATTAAGTAACATAACATAATTACATAACTTCATCATATTAGCTGCTTTATAAGTACCTAAAGGAACACTAATTACATTTATCTTCTTCTCTTTAGCTTCCTCTAACAAATTATCAGGTAAATTAAAATTATTTGCAAGTACTATCATCTTAACCCCAGAATTAATTGCATACTCTTGAATTCTATATCTATCTCCCATTAATAAAATATCATTTTTACTTAACCTTACTCTATTAACAAAAGTTTCACTCTTATAAGAAGCAGCAATAATTCTACCTTCTATTTCATCATCAAACCTTAATATTTCAGTAGCACCCAAAGTAGAAAGCATATTATCATAGGAAGTATTCAAATAATTTAAATCCCCATCTATTAAATACTTAGATATCTCCTTAATATTAACATATCCCGTTAACTTATGATGTTTATTAATAAGAGGCAACCCCGTAACTCCTAACTTAACTAAAAACTTATATGCCTCATATATTGAACTATGTTCTTCTATCATTGCTTCCTTATTATAATGCATATCTTTTATCTGTACTTTAACATCATCTAAAAATTGTGGTTCAGGAACATTAAAATAATTTAAAACAAATTGTGTCTCTTTATTAATAGTTCCTAATACCCTAGGTTCAGTCTTGTAGCCTAATTTATTCTTTAAATAAGACAAACTAATACTAGCACAAACTGAATCAGTATCAGGTATCTTATGTCCAAAAATATAAGTAGTTTTCATAGATGAATCCCCTCTTCCTTTACCATTATTATAACACATATCGCCATTTTATAAAATTACCTATTTACTAAGCTTTATAACTTTATCTCTATCAACTAAAACAATTGGATTCTTCTTAAACCATTTAGGTAATTGCTCTGGATTATCGCAATCAGCTTCTTTATAACTATCTAAATAAAATAAATTAGGCGTTTGATCCAAGCCCATAACATTATCTTCAAAAGAATACCCCATCTCTTTCAACGCATAACAAAACTTATCTATTAATCTTTTACTTTTAGGATTTACTGGCTTTTTATAATATTTCTGTACTTCTAAAGCACCAATTACCATACCAAATGGTGTTCTAACAATATCCTCTTCATAATTTTTAGCTACTACAAAACTATCAGGACATCTAGTAGAAGTCCACTTTCTAAAAGAACACTTAACAACATAATCCCCAACAATAAAACTTCTCGTACAGCTACCTCTTCCAGCATCTCCAACTACTTTAGCCCCTGTACTTAATTCCATATACTTCTTAGTATACTCTAAAAACTTATCTCCTAAACCTACACTAAAAATATGCTCTATAATCTCCTCATCAATTGCTGTATATTCTCTAATAGATGAACAAAAAGATTCCCTTATATCTTTACTTAATCTATTAGAATACTTAACATATAGCCTAAATTTATAATTACTAGATGTTCTAAACAACTCATCAATATCTCTAAATAATATCTTTGGATATTCATAAAACTCTATACCTATCTCTTTATCAACATTAACTCCATCTAATCTTTCTGCCAAAGAATTCTTATCATAATGACTTAAAACAAAATCCTTAACTCTATCATAATAATTTATTCCTAAATTATTATTAACAATCTCATAAGCTATTCTACTAACATATTTCTCCGCCATTACTTTTATAGTTCCATCATCATTATCTATAGTGAAATAAGATACTATATCATAGCAATATTTCATGAAAGACATCGGAGCCATATCCATAACTTCTACCATAACTTCTCCACGTAAATCTAAATCATCACTATAGAGTAATAAATTAATTAAATCTTTATCTTCTATATTAATAGCATACCTTATTATAATATAAATAATATCATTATCTAACTTGCTAAACAAATTAATATTATTCTTTATAAATTCTAAAGACCATTTAGTACTACCAATAAAATAGCGTCCAAATAAATTAGGTTTATCTAAAACTTTAAAATTACTATTTAAAAAATTTAAACAAAAATCTTTGTAATCTTCCAAATC
>DEUO01000139.1:0-5666 GCA_002362595.1 Caryophanales bacterium UBA3260 | reverse complement strand
AATCTTTGTAATCTTCCAAATCACAAACTATCCAAAAAGCAAATTCTGAATATGAATTAATTAATTTATCAATACATTTACTTATTACCATCTTTCTATTAGAAGACTTCATTATTTCTTCTATAGTTCTATAATAATCATATTTATCTAATAATCTTATACAAGAAATATCTCCATCGATTAGTTTCTCAATTACTTCATAAACCTTCATAGAATGCACCCCTAAATTCAGTTCGTTATTATAACACTATCTATATCTTCTATCAAATAAAAAAGTCATATCAAAATGACTATTTATTACTTAAAGATACAAACTTTCTTTTTAAGTACAAACCTTTATTTAATGAGTACTTACTATCAATACTAGGTATTGCATCATATATTTCTTCTAAACGATGTGCATCACTTCCTATAGTAACTTTATCTCCACCACATTCTTGATATAACTTTATCTTTTCATCCGAAGGAAAAGAATCTAAACCTTTTCTTCTAACTGCTGAAGAATTAATTTCTAAAGCTATATTATTAGCAATTAAATAACTATATATTTCTCTTATAATATCATCACTAATAGTATCATCATACTTTCTTCTTAAATAATCCATATGTCCTAAACTATCTATTCCACCATTTTTAACTATCATTAATACTTTCTTATAATATTCTAATATTTCCCTTTCATCTTGTTTATGAGGCAACTCATGATTACTACCTATAATATAATCAATGTCTAAACCATTAACTATCTCTAACTCTTTAGGATATTTCTCTGGATTAGTAAATTCCAATCCCTTAATTAATTTAATATGCGGATATTTCTCTTGTAATTCATCTATTTCTCTACTATATACTTTATATCTATTCAAAAACTGTTTTATCGTAATCTGACCTAACTCTAAATGTTCTGTAAAAGCCATATACTCTAAGCCCAATTTTTCTCCCTTTCTAATCATATCTTCTAATCTCATTTGTCCATCATACGAATAAATAGAATGCATATGCGTATCTGCCTTATACTCCATATCTTCTCCTTCTTTCTAACTTTATTCTATTACATAACTATCAATAAATAAAATGTTATATTTTTATTATATCCATAATATAAAGTTATTAATATGATATAATAAATATGGTGATAAAAATGTATAACAATCTTAATTTAAACGCTCTAAAATATTTCTATGAAATAGCTAATACTAAAAATATTACTAAAGCTAGTAATAATATAAATATTTCTCAACCAGCATTAACTAAGTCTATAAAAACATTAGAAGATGAACTAAATACAACTCTATTTAAACGTAGCAAAAAAGGTGTAATACTAACAGAAGAAGGAGAAATACTTTACGAATACACAAAGAAAATGTTTGATAATCTAGGAAGTACTATAAATGTAATAAATGAAACGCAAAAAAAAGAAGGACATCTATATATTGGAGCTACAACAACAAATTTTTTAGAACCAATACTTAAAACACTTGATGAATTCCGTAAATATCATCCCAATATAAAAATACATATAGTTCTAGAAGAAATTAACATCTTAGAAAAATATCAAAGACTAGGTAAGCTAGATATTCTAATAAAAAATTCATATGAGGAAATAGATAACTATGAAATAATAAAATCTTTCACTATTCAAGATAAATTTATTGCTTCTAAAAATAGTTTTAAACACCTTGAAAATAAAGTATTATCTTTAAAAGAATTATTAAAAGAACCATTTGTTTTATTAAGTCGCATCACTCATGGAAGACGTAATTTTGATGCCTATCTAAAATCACAAAATATCTCTTTCAAACCCACATATGAATTCAATAGTTATAGCTTATGCCGTGAACTTATAAAAAATGGCTTTGGTATAGGTGTAGGTAATCCTATTCATTATCAAACAAAAGATTTTATAATCTTAAAGACAGATTTCGAGTTACCTAAAAGAACATTCAATATCTGTTACATTAAAAATTCTAATAATGAAACAATAAAAGATTTTATAAAACTAATACAAAAAGAGAATTAATAATAATTCTCTTTTTACTCACTCTTAAGTTCAAACAAAATATCTCTTAGTTCCATAGCTCTCTCAAAATCAAGATTTTTAGCAGCTTCCCTCATTTCATTTTCTACCTTAACAAGTAATTCATTTTTATCTTTCTTACTCATCTTTTGTGTTACTTTATTCTTATCATCATCAATAACCTGATTACTTACAACTTCTCTAATCTCTTTTATTATTGTCTTAGGCACTATATTATGTTCTTTATTATATTCTTCTTGAATAACACGTCTTCTCTTAGTTTCACTAATTGCTTCGTTCATTGCATCACTTATAATATCAGCATACATAATTACATGTCCATTTTCATTCCTAGCGCATCTACCTATAGTTTGAATCAAACTCCTACTACTACGTAAGAATCCTTGTTTATCAGCATCCATAATACATATCAAACTAACTTCTGGTATATCCAATCCTTCTCTAAGTAAATTAATACCAACTAATACATCATACTTACCTTTTCTTAATTCTTGAATAATCTTTAATCTATCGAGCGTTTTAACTTCACTATGTAAATACGCTACTTTAATGCCTATGTCTTTCAAATAATTAGTTAACTCTTCGGCCATTCTAATAGTTAATGTTGTAATAAGTACTCTTTCATTCTTTTCTTTACGTATACTAATTTCATTTATAATATCATCTATTTGACCTTCCGTAGGTTTTACTTCTATAGTAGGATCAAGTAATCCAGTAGGCCTTATTATTTGCTCAACAAATTGTTGATTAGTATGCTCTAACTCATAATCTCCAGGTGTAGCAGAAATATATATCGCTTGATTTATTTTAGTTTCAAATTCCTCAAACTTTAAAGGTCTATTATCTAGTGCACTAGGTAATCTAAATCCATAATCTACAAGTGTCTGCTTACGCATTCTATCTCCATTGTACATACCTCTAACTTGTGGTAACGTAACATGAGATTCATCTACAACTAATAAAAAATCATCAGGGAAAAAGTCAATAAGACAAGATGGAGTTTCTCCTTCTCCACGTAAAGCTAAATGTCTTGAATAATTCTCTACTCCACTACAAAATCCAGTCTCTTTTAACATTTCTAAATCATAATTAGTTCTTTCTCTTAATCTCTGTTCCTCTATTAGTTTATTACTATTATGTAACACTTCCAAACGTTCCTTTAGCTCTTCTTCTATTCTTCTAATAGCTTCTTTCATCTTTTCGCTACCTGTTACAAAATGCGAAGCTGGAAATATACTAATTGTCTTCTTATTTTGACTAACTACACCTGTTAAAGGATCAAACATCGATATCTTATCTACTTCATCGCCAAATAATTCTATTCTTATGCCACTAGAACGTTCATTAATTGGTACTATATCAATAATGTCTCCACGTACTCTAAAAGTACCTCTATGAAAATCTAAATCGCTTCTCTCATAAGTCATATCAACTAACTTATTTATAATATCGCTTCTCTTAACAGTCTCTCCAACATTAATAGTTAACATCATATTTTCATATTCTTCTTTTTCACCTATACCATAAATACATGATACAGATGCTACTACTATAACATCTCTATTATTAATTAAAGCACTAGTAGCACCATGACGTAACTCATCTATCTCATCATTTATAGAAGAATCTTTTTCTATATATGTATCATTTTGTGGAACATATGCTTCAGGTTGATAATAATCATAATAGGAAACAAAATATTCTACATGATTATTAGGAAATAATTCTTTAAATTCAGCATATAACTGACCAGCCAAAGTTTTATTATGAGCTAATACTAAAGTAGGTTTATTAACCTCCTTAATAACATTAGCTATAGTAAAAGTTTTACCAGTACCAGTAGCTCCTAACAATACCTGTTCTTTCTTACCTTCTTTAATCCCTTCTACTAATTCCTTAATAGCTTTAGGTTGATCACCACTTGGTTTATATTTTGATACTAATTCAAACATCTCAAAAACCTCCACTCACTATTATAGTCCCAAATTAGCACTCAAACAATTAAATTAATTAAACTTGGAAATTATCATCAAATATATATAAATATCTATTTAATCTTAACATTACTAATAAGTTTATTTTCTTTTTCTAATTCTTTTAATGATTTTTTAGGTGTTGGTAAATCTTCAGGCATAGTACCACCATTTTTAGCAATTACCTCTCTAATATTTTTCCCTATAGTATAATGAGTTTGATTTGCTTCTGTTTCACTACTAATATTATCTCTTTTTAACTTAGCTTCAGTTTGTGTAATTCGAAATAAATTAGCAGCTAACTCTTCACTACCCATATTATCTAAAATATCTTCTCTATACCTTAATCCTTTTCTTTTTGCAATATCATCTGCCGTTTCCCCATTATATAATCCTTTATATCCAGAATTATGGAATTTATCAAAATTTTTAACTCCTGCCTTCTTAGCTACTTGATTTAGAGAATAGTTTCCTTTTTTAGTTAAATTTCTTTGATAAAATCTTTTTTCATCTTCGGTTAACATAGAATACTCTTTTTCAGTTAATTCCTGTTTCCTAGTTTGAATTGCAAAATAAGTTTGACCTAAAGCAACAACTTTTTTTCTAGGATCTGAATTTTGCACTATTAAATAGCAGGCATATCTTGATAGCTTATACTCTAATACATTTTTAACCCCACCTTTGGGCATTTTTGATGTTTTACCCACTTGGGTAAAATGTTCATCAATTATAAATTTACTTTGTTCACAAGCCACTTTTGCACTTTCTATTACATTTACAAATTTTTGCCATTTTTTATATTCTAGTACATTTTGTAATTCTCTTGCTAACCAATACTCATTTCCATATTCATCAATATGTTTAATTTTCTCAAATACTGATTCATTATATTCTTTAATTTCATTCACATTTATCATTCTCTCCTACTATAACTATATAACATATTTTTACTATGCTTACCATTCATCAATAAATTATTTGATTTTGTTATTATAATTTTTTATATTGTCTATTGCAATTTTAAAGTCACTTGTTTCTATCATATATTTCTCCTCCCTAAGTAATTTTTGCAGACGCGTCTGCAAAAATTATAATTAAACATGATCTTCATTTGGTAACAAATACATCTGTATCTAGCATAACTTGTTTAACCTTAACTTCATAAATCATATTCTCTAGTACATTTTGTAACTCTCTTGCTGCCCAAAACTCATTTCCAAATTCATCAATATATTTTATATCTTCAAATATTTTTTCTGTATATTCTTCTATATTATTCACTTTAAATTAACCACCCTTGTTACACATTATATCAAACATATGTTCTGTGTACAACATATTTTATTAAAAAATGTCAATTATCCAATCTAATAGTTTTTCCCATACAAAAAGAGCATCTTTTAAAATGCTCTTTTATTATTTAGATTCTTTACGTCCTGTAAATAATAGTATCATTGAGATGAAACCAATTATTGCTGCGACAATATAATTGAAGTAATAATGTTCTGATGTTTCTTCTTCGTCTTCTCTTGTTGTTTCTTCTTTGTTGTTATTTGGTTTATTATCTTCTTTATTATCATCTTTATTATCATCGTTGCTATTTTCAGCTTTATTGTCATTTTCAACTTTGTTGTTATCTTCTTTGTTGTTATCTT
>DEUO01000125.1 GCA_002362595.1 Caryophanales bacterium UBA3260 | reverse complement strand
ACGTTGTTCCCAAAAAAAAGTAGAATATCATCTACCTATTTTAATAATTCATCTATTGAAATTTTATGTTTTTTACATATTGTGTATAGAACTAATGAAGTAACTAAATACTGTCCTGTTTCATAATTACTATATGTTGTTTGAGATATCATGCATTCATCAGCAATCTCCTGTTGAGTTAATCCTAAATCATTTCTAATTTTTCTTAATTTACAACCTATTTTGTTTTTATCTAATTTATCAATTATTGAATAATCATTTTCTCTAGATAATCCTGTTACATAATCAAGTGAATAATGGTATAAATTAGAGAATTTTACTAATTTAGGGAGTGGCATAGTATCATGTGCATTTTCCCAACCAGAAACTGTTGATCCAGTAACTCCGAATACAAGACCAAGTTCTGATTGTGTCATTTCTAGTTCTTCCCTGCAAAATTTTAAATTATTATCATTCATATCTTTCACCAGTATAATTTTCCCATTAAAATGAACAATATCAGCAAAACTATGGGTCATTTGGTAAAATCGTGCTATAATGATATTCGACAGGTGATTTAAATGAAAAATAGAGCAAGGAAGGAACAATTAAAGAAATTAGCGTTGAAAAAAACTGATAATGGTGGAAGAATCTATCAGTTAATTAATAAGAATATATTAGATAAAGCAATAGATCTAATTACAGATGAAAAAACACCAACAATTGTAACTTCTTTAGTCAAAAAAGGTTATCTAACAGGAAATGAACAATTTATTGATATGCTAAATAACTTTATTTATTATTTTGATTCAAAATTTCCTACAATATGTCATAAAGATTTAATGCTAGAATTTATTCTTGAAAATCAAATCCCAGAATTTCTATTATGTAAGAAATATTGGGGGGATAATGATAATATGCAATATTTTATTAATGGCATGGATAAGGCAATTGTAAATAATTTTTATGAAACAATTCTTGTTATAGATGATAAGGTTTTATTTAGACCTTTTATAAAAAATTTGCAAAGCTTGGATCTTGATAATAAAGATGATTTAGAATCTGTAATGAAATTTTTAAAAAAACTTTTATGGACTAATATTAATGATTTTTCTACTTTATATTTGTTTCAAAATTTTTATTTAAATCTCAAAAAAATTCAAAGAAAACATAAAGATAAAACCCTTTTAGAAGTGTATTATTATGTAGTAAATGAAATGAAAATACATTATGAAAGGTTAATAGATTCATATTATAAAAATAAAGGTATACTAAAATATGTAAAATGATATACATAATTTTGAAAAAAGACTATAATATAATTATAAAGAAATAATTAGGTATTTAGGATTGATTAAAATTGTTATTTTGTTATAATACTATTTACTTAATTAACGGGAGGGTCAAATGAATATAGCAGAAGTTATCCAGGACTTACAAAAATATTGTATTAGTAACACTAAAGAAGATAAAACGATATATAAGACATCACAAAACACTTTTATGGAAGGTTTTGTTGGTGTAATGCTTAATGAGTGTACTGATTCAAATGATTATGAAGTTTATTTATATATAAAAGATAAAGATTTGATTGCAAGTCCATTACTATTAGAGAAATATAAAAATGTCATAGATGCTACTAATTACTACGAAGAGTTAGTAGATTTTATTAAAAATAATACTCCTGAAAATATAGTAAATAGGTGTAAAAATACAATATAAAAAAGTACCCCCAAATTTACCCCCAAAAATACCCTTGAATAATAAAGTCAAGATGATAAAATATAGTAAAATGAAACAATTAGCAAAAGAGAACTGCTGATTGTTTTATTTTGCATTAAATGTTATTGACTTTTTCCCAAAAAAATATATAATAAATAACAATTTAATGGTTTTGTTTAGAGATTTGGGGATGATTCTTATGGTGCAAATTGTTTTCAACAAACATATCATTATGTTTTCAGAAAAATATGTTCATAAGGATAATGCACCCCTAAATCTAAATAACTATAAGAAGAGAAGTAATTGCAGTAAATAGCTTTTATTCTCTTCTTTTTTGATTATGGAGGTCATTATGAAATTATTGAGCAATGAAGTAATTAAAAAATATGATTATCAGAAAACAAGATCGAAGGTAAATGAATTTATGGAAGTATTTGAAGAAAATTATTTTAGATACATTAGTGTGCTTCCACCTAGTATTACATCTCATCTTAGTGAGATTAAAGTACAGTCATCTGGATTTACCTCTTCACCAGTGGAAAGATATGTTTTAAAGAAAATAGAAAAAGAAGAAGATTTTCTAGAATATTTAAATATAATATTAAGTGTTTTAGATAATCTAACTATGGAAGAACAACACTTTTTTAAAGGAATCTTCTTTATGGGAAATACAGAACTTGTAATGGAAGAACAACTTCAATGTGCAGATAAGACTTTAAAGCATATTAAGAAAAGTTGTATTATTAAATTTGCTTTGGCTCTGAATATGGCAATCCTTAAAGAAGATATATAATCAAATCGGAAAAAGTCAAATTTATATTATGAAAGGAAATTAAACACATAGGACACATGTGTTTTTTTGTGGTTAAATTATGAGAGAATATAAAATAAAATATAAATTAATATTAGAAGGTACAGGTTTACAATCTGGAAGTAATAAATTTGATGTAGATAAAAGGGTTAGGACTATTATTAAAGATGCATTAATGATTGAATTGGAGAAACATACTGCTTTCTCATCCTTATTTAAAGATGGAGATTTTGATATTAAATTAGAAATAATGGATTACGAACCTAAGAAAGAAGAGATGGTGGACTAATGTTATTTATATTAATAATTTTAGGAATAGCATTTTTAATGTTATTTCTTTTTTGTTGCTGCAAAGTTGCATCGTGGTCTGATGAAATGAATGATCAGACTTTAGAAAAATAAAAATGATTAGAAACACTTAATGAAAGGATAGATATTCTATAAATAATATTGTATTTGTAGCATAATCTTATAATGGTGAAAGATATGAATGATGAGAAAAAAATATCTTTTGAAGATTTAATTTTGAGATATCTTATAGAAAAAATATTAGAAAGAAAAAATACAAGTTGATTATATGTCGCAGTTTTGTATAAATCCTAATATAGTGTTATTATTCACTTGTCTTAATTATTGGTCAAGTAATTAGGAACGGAGGTAATGATGAATAATAATTACTTAACTGATGTTGAATTTAATGTAGGGATATATATAAGATTATCTCAAGAAGATAGAGACAAAGACAAAAAATATGAATCTGATAGTGAAAGTGTTACTAATCAAAAAGAATTATTAAGAGATTATGTAAAAAATCATAATTTTAATTTAGTAAATGAATATGTAGATGATGGATTTTCTGGAACCGATTTTGACAGACCTGGTTTTCAAAAAATGATGGATGATATAAAAAACAAGAAAATAAATTGTGTTGTTGTAAAAGATTTATCTAGATTAGGTAGAGATCATGTTATGACAGGATATTATATTGAAACTTTTTTTCCTGAGAATCAAATTAGATTTATTTCAATATTAGAATCTTATGACAGTTTTAAAAATCAGGCAAGTAATGATTCATCAACTTTCATAATTGCATGCAATGATTATTATAGTAAGCAGAACTCAATTAAAATAAGAAATGTTTTAAATGAAAAAAGGCAAAAGGGAAAGTTTGTTGGCAGTTTGCCTAGCTACGGATATATGAGAGATCCTGAAGATAAAGGGCATCTTATCCCTAATCCTGAGATTGCTCCTATAGTAAAAAAGATATTTAAATGGAGAGTTGAAGGAATTGGCCCATCTGAAATAGCAACTAGATTAAATAATGAAGGAGTTCCAACACCAAGTGCTTATAAAGGAACAGCTTATTCAACAAGATTATTAGATAGTAATCAGTGGAATATTTCTACTGTAAAAAAAATTCTAGCAAATAGAATTTATACAGGTGATATGGTTCAGCATACTCAAGCAAAAGTTAATTACAAATCTAAAAAGAAAATAAGTTTAGATGAAAAATTATGGTTTATTGTAGAAAATACCCATGAAGCTTTAGTAGATAAAGAAACATTTGAATATTGCCAAGCAATAAGAAAAGGTTTTAATAGACAATATAAAGTAAAAATTGAAAGAGAAATAAGATTATTTGAAGGAAAATTGTTCTGTAAGGAATGTGGAAATAAATTAACCGTTTCATATAGAAGAAATCATGATTATTGGACAGTTAATTGCAACAAATATTCTAGAGATCCATTAAGAGTAAGATGTACATCTCATTTCTTCCCATATAACTATTTAGAAGAACAGCTAATTGAAAAAATTGATGAAGATGTGAACACTTATATAAAGAAATTAGATGTAAAAAAATTAAATTCAGAGATTGCTAAAAATGTAAAAGAAAGCACAAATAAAATAGATAATATTATAAATCAGTTGGAAGTAGACAAGAAGAAATTAACAAAAAGATTAACTATTTTATATGAAGATAGATGTAATGAAGTTATTTCAGCCGATATGTATAAAGAATTATCACAAGAATATGATGAAAAACTATCAGAAATTAATAGGAAAATCGAATTGCAAAAGATGGAAAGGTACAGAATAAAAAACACAAAAGATATTACACCAGATTATACTAAGCAAATAAAAGAATTGTTAAATCTTAAAAAATCAAAAAAGGATTTATATGATTTACTAATTGATCGAATAGTAATCGATCAAGAAAGGAATATAACAATAAAATATAAATTCAATGTTATACCAGATAAAGAATTTAAATATGAAAATAGGAATTTAGCAAGAAATCCTTATGGAAGAGCTGGTAAAGCCAGTAAGAAATCTAAAGAAAATAATTAGTAACATATGCAAGGGCACTCAGGAGGAGGACAAGGATCAGAAATAATATATGCTTTACGTAATAAAGATACATTTAGTAAGAAAATAGCTAATGAATTAGAAAATAATGGTAGGGATGTAAGAAAATATTATCAAAGAAGATATCCTTCTGATTCAAGTAAGGATTATTACTTTATTCATCGCAATACTGGTAATACAGAAGCTGTAATAGTAGAATATGGATTTTTAGATAATACTCAGGATGCAGAATTATTAAAAAAATATTGGAAAGATTATGCAGAAGCTGTAGTAAAAGCAATAGCAGAATATGTAGGAGTACCATATTCATTTAGTGGAAGTATGGCTAATGAAAATTATTATATTGTAAAAAAGGGAGATAGCTTGTGGAGTATTGCTAATAAATATGGTATTACTGTTGATAAATTAAAAGATATGAACAATTTAAATAATAATATGATATCAGTAGGACAAAAATTATTAATAAAAGATACTAGTTCTAGTCCTGACGTAGGGGTTTATTATACGGTAGTAGCTGGAGATACTTTATATGGAATAGCTAATAAATATAATTTAACTGTTGACGAGTTAAAGAAGATGAATAATTTAAAAAGTAATAATTTAACTATTAATCAAAAGTTATTAGTTAGTGGTACTGGAGAAGATAATAATAGTAGTAATTATGATACTTATATAGTTAAGAGTGGGGATAGTTTATGGAGTATAGCTTCTAGATATAATACTACTGTTGATAAATTAAAAGATATAAACAACTTATCTAGTAATATGTTAAGTATTGGACAAAAATTATTGGTTCCTAAGGATAATATAAATAATAAACAGTATGTTGTTAAAAGTGGAGATACATTGTATAAGATAGCTAAAGATAATGGAACTACTGTTACTG
>DEUO01000025.1:8289-14554 GCA_002362595.1 Caryophanales bacterium UBA3260 | reverse complement strand
TTCTGATGGTAGATTATAATATAATGCAATTGTTTTTGATTTTATATATATAGATAGAGAGATTAGTTTATTAAATATTATATCTGATTTATTATTTTTATTAGGAATAGATTTTCTAATAGTTAGATATTCTTTTCTTAGAGATATTTTATCTTTTATGTTAGATAAATAACAATTATCGTCATGTGAATTTATTATACCTATTGCTTGTAGATAGGAATAGATAATAGTTGAACCAACAAATTTCATTCCTCTGCTTATTAAATCTTTAGATATATTATCTGATAGATAGTTAGTTGTTTTATCATTTTCATAGATAGTATTAGCAGGAAGAAAAAAAGAAAGATAGTTATAGAAAGAACCATATTCATTAATAATTTTTTTAAATATTTTAGTATTGTTAATACTAGCTTTTATTTTTAATTTATTTCTTATTATATTAGGATTATTTAATAATTCATTTATTTTAGTTTCGTCATATTTTATTATTTTATTTATGTCGAAGTTATCGTAACACTCTTTAAAATACTTTCTTTTATTTAGAATACATTCCCATGATAAACCGGCTTGAAATGATTCTAAAATTAACATTTCTAGCAGATATTTATCATCAAATCTAGGAGTTCCCCATTCATTATCATGATATTTTATATATAGAGGATTTTTAAGATTACACCATTTACATCTTTTCATTTAATTCACTTAATTTGTTACGGAGAATATTTTTTTCTTCTTCTGTAATAAATGATGCATTTATAGCATTTAGATTCATATTATAGAAGTCTTCTTTAGTAAAGTTAAAAGCAGATTGTAGTTTAATATATTCTTCAGTTATTGTTATATTAGATACTGTTCTATTATCTGTATTTATTGTTACTTTAACTCCTAAATCGTATAATCTTTTAATATTATGCTCTTGATATGATGGGAAGATTCCTGTATTTATATTGCTTGTTGGACAGACTTCTAAAGTAATATTATTATTTATTATTGTATTGATGGTATTTTTATCTTCTTCTGCTCTTACGCCATGGCCTAGTCTTTTAGCACCAAAATTTATTGCGCTTGTTATACTTTCGATACCGTCTGCTTCACCAGCATGGATTGTAAATGGAACATTTAGAGATTTGGCATAGGCAAATAATTCTTTATAGTCTTTTGTTTTAAATAAAGCTTCGGCGCCTGCTAGGTCGGCAGCGCATACTCCTTTACCTAAATAAGATTTAGTTAATTCTATGACTTTTTTATTATTTTCATATGAGTCGCCACGTATACAACATAGTATTAAATTTGTTTTAATATCTACTTTTCTTAAGCCTTTTAAAATAGAATCTATTACTTCGTTTGGTGTTAGATTTTTTTCTAAATGTTTTAAGGGTGCAAAGCGTATTTCAGCATAGATAACATTTTCTTTTTTTAAATCAGTAGCTAGTTCCATACTAATACGTTCAAGGTTTTCTTTTGTTTGCATTAGGCTTACTGGAATAGTAAATTTTTCTAGATAGTCATTTAAATCTGTTACTTCACTATCTACTTGCATTTTTTTAGTTACATCGTAACCTAGTAATTCTTTAGCTGTAGATGGTCTTACTGAGCCATCTAGATGGAGATGTAATTCAACTTTTGGTATTTTAAGTATTTCTTCTTTCATAATTAATCCTTCTTTTCTTTTTGTAATTTTTTTTGTTCTAATAATTCATTTATACTATTTAAATATGCAATTCTTTTTTCTAGTTTATCTGGATGATGAGCTAGAGCATCACAGTATTGAATTTGATATAAGATACTATAAAAATCTCTATTACTAGTTATTTGTTCTTCTGTTATTTTAGTATCATGATATTTTATTAATAGGCAGATAGTTGTAATATAATCTTCGGGATATTCTAGTCTAGTTAAGATATCTGCAGCTATTATACTTGATACATTGGCGTGATTTTTGAAATGTCTAACTTCTTCATCTTGATAACTATGAGGTTTACCAATATCATGTAATAGTAAAGATAGTCTTATGGTTAAATCTTTTTTTGATTTACTTAACGCTAGGAGTGTGTGATTCCATACATCTAAATGATGATGGGGATGGCTTTGGGGAAAATTAATCATAGGTTTTATTTCTGGTATAAGTTCTAGTAATGTAGATAAGTTATTATTTATTTCATCTACTATATTATCACTTAAGAGAATTGTTTCAAGATTTGTTTTATTCATTTTAATCACTTCATTGTTATTATATCATATTTTATTTTAATAAACATTTTGTTTATTAAAATAAAATAAGAGATTGCTCTCTTACTTTATTTTTTCTATTTTAATAATACGATCTTTTTTTCTTGGTGTTGCTTTTTTTATTTCTGTTTGAACAGCGACTTTTGTATTACGTGCTCTTCTTACTTTTTTTACTGATTCAGGATTTAAGTTTAGAGTACGACGTGAACGAGTTCGACCTGGACGATTAACTTTTTTAATAGTACGAGGATTTAAGTTCAATTTATCTTTTTTTGTTTCAGTCTTTTTAGGTTCTTCAACTTTTTGATTATTTATATTACTTCTTAAAGTTTTAATATCTTCACCTTCAGGACGAGCTATTTTTTTGTTAGGATTTTTTAAAGTCGAAGTATCACTTAAATCTATTTGTTCTTCTTTTTTTTGGCGACGAGCTTTTTTAACTTCTTCGTTATTATTAGTTAATTCGACTTTAATAACTTTAATTTTGCTGCCTTGTAGGAAGTCATCTTTTTCTGGTTCTTCTTGTTCTTCGGGTAATGGTGTTGATGAGATATTTTCCATATCTTTAATCATCTTATCTAATTGATGTATTTTTGAATCATATTCTTTTATTTTAGATGATAATTCATCAGTGTCTAATATTTCATATTGATCATTTGTTGATTGTTCTTTTATTTCCTCTTTAGCAATTATTTCTTCTACTGGTGGAGTTATTATCTTTTCTTCTTGTTCTTCTTTTTCTTCAATCTGTTTAGTTGGTTTTATTGTTTTTTTATTACGTTTATCATATTTGTTTGCAGGAACTGATACAATCGTTTCTTTATATTTTTCTAAGAAGCCTTCGGGTTCTTGTTTACTTCTAGTTATTGTTTTTCTAGCTAGTTCGCGATTTTCAATTTCTTCTTTTAATTTTTCTTTACGTTCTATATTAGCAGCTTTCTTTTTAACAAGAATGCTTTCTTCTTTTTCCCCAGTTACACGGTCAACTTTATTTCTTAAATTAAATAAATCTATTAATTTAAATATTTCTTTTATAAGATAAATACCTATTGGAATGATAAGTAATATTAGCCACCATTTATGATTTGCAATTAAAAATTGTAAACGACCAATAGCTGGTAAGATCATTATTTCTTTTCCTATAACATTATCAAATGTTACGTAAAGGCTATCTGGTTCACTATTATTATCTCCTTGAGTAAGATATTCGTATGTTCCATCTGGCAACTGGTCGATAGCTATTACACGATGTGTTATAGTCATACCTTCTGATGAGGCAGCTTGTGATTTATAAGTTATTATATCTCCTACTTCTATTTCACTAGGATCTTCTGCTTTAACGTTTACAACAACATCATAAACATTAATAACAGGAGTCATAGAAGGACTTACTATTGTATAGATAGATACATTTGGTTTATATGATTCATCATCAGCATGTATTTGAGAGTTAATTACATAATATAATAGAAATAATGTTAAAAGACAAGCAAAAGATATAGCTATGTATACTACTGCTTTTAACAATTTTGATATTATTTTTTTATCTTTTGTTTGTTCCATAACTTATCCTCTATTCTAATAAATTTCCTTTATTGTTATTTTGCTCTATAGTTATATTAGCGTGGTACTCATTAGTATTATTATTCTGTTCTAATATGCCATTAAATGCTGTATTAATTGTATATGTTATTGTTTCTTTAGGTGATATTTTTACCTCATTAGCTATTATCTTTTCTTGTAAAGGAAGAACGTTATTAGCTACTTCTTCACCATTCTTAGTTAAGATATATACTAAGTTATTTGTTGATATAAGTGTTGTTTTAATTGAACTTATTTTAATATTAAATGTTATATCAGTATCTCCATCATTAGTAATTTGTATTTCTTTAGGTATACCTATATAACCATTATCTATATTATTAATTGTTATATCATTACCATTTTTAAATATAGTTGATAATGTAAGATAGTTGGTATTAATACTTTCTTTTTCTCCTTTATTTATTTTATTGGAATTATCTAATGCTTTATAACTAAAGAAGACACTTACTAATACAGATATAAATGTTAAGCATACTAAACTTAAGAGAAAAATATATCTTTGTTTTTTAGCTTTTTCATTAGCTTCGATAAGGATGCCATATTGTACTTCTAATTCTGATTTAAAGTTATCATTCTTTTCCATCCTTATCACTTCCTTTTTATTCTTTTACTATTACTTTATATTCTCCATTAAATGATTTATTAAAATTATAAGATTGATCATATTCTGCTTTTATGAAAGATATTTTTATAGTACAATCATTAGTTTTATTAGTTTTTAATTCTTGGTTTTCAATAATTACTAAATTGTCTTCATTGTATGGCATAGTTTCATTTATTATTTTTTGACCATTACTACATGTTAGAGAATATATAAATTCTTCGGGATGAGATGGTATTTCATTTTCGCTATTATTCCAGTTACTAGTTATGTTATGCCATACTATATCATAAGTTATTTGATTAGAATTATTATTTGTTATAGAAAAATTTTGTTCTATAGTAAATCCTGGCTCTAATGATGTTAAACTTAGATAATTATTACTATAATAGTTGATGGAAGTACTTTTATTTATATCAGATATGGCTAATACTTTATTACTATTTATGTCTGTTCGAGCTTTTTCGTTATAAAAGACTAAACAAGAACATATTACAGAAGATATAAATGTTGCCACAGAAAAAAAACCAGTTAGTATCATCATCTTCTTATCCATTCCAATCACCCTTTATTATATATAATTATAATAACAAAAAATGGGCTTATTATCAAGGTTTATTTATTAATGATCTAAGAGGTTTTATTATCATTTGAAGGATATCTCTTTAGTAGTGATGGTTCTTTCTTAGGATGAATAGATTTTAAGATTAATTCTTTATATTGCTCTATAAAACTAGATATTACTTCAGAAATAAAACTTTTAACGATATTTTCATCAAATACTTTAAGAGTATAATCAGTTAATGAATAACTCTCTTTAATAAATTGTGATGTTTTATTTAAGACAGATAAAATGTTTGCATAATCAACTTCTTCAATGCCAGGATTAATGAAATTAGGGATAAAAGATACTAATGTATCATAATCAAATGTAGTGGGAAATAGATTTAAGAATAAAGCATTCATCTTAGTATAGTCTTGATATATACTTACTTCACTATCATTACTAAAAACATCTATAGCAGGATATCTTTTGCCATCTTTTTTTAATTCTAAAGATGAAGTTTGACTATAATAGATAGTTGGATTTCCATTAGAATCAAGACAAGTAAATGTTTTAATGAATAAATCTTTAAAGAAAATAACATCAGTATATAAATGAAATAAATAACCTAAAACAGAGATATCTTTAGAAAATAAAGAATCATATTTTTGGATAAATCTTTCTACTTTAGGGGTTTGAATAGTTAAATCACTTTCGTTTGGGTCACGAAAATGAGTACTATTTTTTTCTTTTTGAGTATTAATTTTTCTTTCTAATTTAGCTTTTTTTAGTTCTGAAGGAGAAAGTCCTTCAGGGATAGATGGAACTGGTTTTGTGGAATCGACAATTAAATTACCCATTAGAAAAATATTTTTTTCTTCTTGAGTTAGAGATACCCCTAATTTATTTTGAATAGTATTTAAAAATTCTTCACCAGCAAGATTATGTATTACAAAAGAAGCCATATAACTCCTCCATTCTTAATTTATTGTAAATAGTGACATTGTTAATTGTCAATACAAAAAATAATCTAATATATAGATAGATATGATATAATTGGTATTGAGGTGGATTTATGAAACTTAGTATAATAATTCCTTGTATGAATGAAGAGGGAAATGTAGAAGCAATGTATAAAGCTCTTAATAGTACTTTAAAAGATATTAAATATGAGGCTTTATTTATAAATGATGGCTCTTCTGATAAAACGCTAGATAAATTAGAAGAATTATATAATAAAGATATGCAACATGTTAAGGTATTATCTTTTTCAAGAAATTTTGGTA
>DEUO01000025.1:7342-8025 GCA_002362595.1 Caryophanales bacterium UBA3260 | reverse complement strand
ATCTTTTTCAAGAAATTTTGGTAAGGAAGCTGCTATGTTAGCTGGTTTAAATAATGCTAAAGGAGAATATACTTGTATAATTGATGCTGATTTACAACAAAATCCTAAATATTTATTAGAAATGTATAATTTCTTAGAAGAAAATAATGACTATGATGAAGTTGCAATGGTAATGGGTAATAAGAATCATACTGGTATTATGAATTTAGGTAAGAATTGTTTTTATAATTTAATGAATAGATTATGTGATATAAAATTAGAGAATGCTGCTTCTGATTTTAGAATGTTTAGAGAAAATGTTAAGAAAGCAATGATTAGTTTAGGAGAAAAGAATAGATTTACTAAAGGAGTTTTTTCTTGGGTAGGATTTAATGTAAAGTATTTGCCATATAAAGTAGAACCTAGAACTAGTGGAAAATCTTCTTTTGGATTTATATCAAGTATGAAATATGCTTTTACAGGTATATTAGCATTTTCAAGTAAACCACTTTTATGGCCGATTACTTTAGGAATAATATCATTGATTATTAGTTTTATTTACTTAGTTGTATTATTAATAAGAGCTATTGTTTTTAGTTATTCTATTAAAGCTACATATGTTATTATATTACTATTATTATTTATGTTTGGAATACAATTTATTTTAATAGGTATTATTGGTGCTTATATAGCTAAGTAAATAA
>DEUO01000025.1:0-7118 GCA_002362595.1 Caryophanales bacterium UBA3260 | reverse complement strand
ATTTAGAAGTTAAAAATAGACCGATGTATGTTATTAAGAAAAAGTTAGGATTTAACGAAGATACAATATTATAGAATGAAAATAATTCATTCTATTTTTTATTTATATATGGTATATTTAATATGTAGAATAGTATGAGGTATAGTTATGAAAAAGGGAAATTTTATAAACAAGTTAATTGCAATGTTAGGAATAATACTAACATCATTTTTTGCTATTAGTATAGCATTTGCAGATTCTGGTTGGGATTCTAGTTATGGTGGTGGTTCTTCTGGTGGTTACTCTGGTGGAAGTTCTTGGAGTTCAGGAGGAAGTTCTTGGGATTATGATGACTATGGTAGCGGTAGTTATCATAGTAGTGGTTCTTCAAGTTCAGAATTAGATGGTGGAGAAACAATTATATTGTTTATAGTTTTAATTACTATTATTATTATAATATTATTATCTAAATATAGGCAAAAAATTAATGGAACAACTAGTGATCCAATGACAGAAAATACATTAAATAATTATAAAAGCATAACTGAAGAAGAATTAAAGAAATATTTACCTAACTATACGCTTAGTAAACTAGAAGATGAATTATATAATAACTTTATAAAAGTACAAGAATCTTGGTCTGATTTTGATTATGATAAAATGAGAGAATTATGTACAGATGAATTATACAATACTTATAAATCACAACTAGAAGTATTAAAGATTAAAAAAGGCAAAAATATAATGGATGGATTTAATAGAGAACGTGTAGTTATCTTTAATATAAAAGAAGAGAATGGTACTATATGTGTTTCTTGCGCACTATGTGCTAGTTTTCATGATTATGTAATAGATGAAAATAGTGGTAATGTAACTAGAGGAGATAAAAATATTACAATGACTAATATTTATCAACTTGAATATATAAGAGAAAAAGATAATAGTAAAGATATGGATAAATGTCCTAGTTGTGGAGCTCCTATTGAAGGTAATACATCTAGTACATGTGAATATTGTGGTAGTACAATAGTTTATAATGCTAAGAAGTTTGTCTTAAGTAAAAAGATAATGATTAGACAATTTAATAAGAGGTAATAAAATGAGTATAGAAGAATTTATAAAGATAGATAATGGTTTTAATGAGAGTATGTTTTTAACAAAGGTTAATAATATATTTGTTCAATTATTTACTTCTATTATGTTAGATGAAATAGATAATGCTAAGCACTTTATAAGTGATGAAGTATATGATTGGGCGATTAACAAATTAAATAGTGTTAAAAGTAATAACTGGCGTCAGATGTATGATGAATTAAATGTTAAAGAAACAGAGATTAGAAGTATTGAAGTAAATGAAAGTGTATATACAATTAAAGTTTACTTGCAATCAAGATATTTGGATTATATAATTGACTTAAGTAATGGTAAGATAGTATCTGGTGATGATTATTCAAGAAGACAAGTTAATTATATGTTAACATTCACTAAGAAAGTAGATACTAAGGATCAACATGCAATTAGAAGATGTCCTGGTTGTGGAGCTCCTTTAAATGTAAACGATTCTGGTAAATGCGAGTATTGTGGTGCAATATATAATCAAGAAGATTATGATTGGGTATTATCTAAACTAGAAATTAGTTAAAATTGGAGGTATTGAAATGGGTTTAATTAAAGCTTTAACTAGTTCTACAAGCAGTGCTTTTGGAGATCAATTTAAGGAGTATGTCACATGTCCTGCTGTTGATAAGAATGTACTTATAACGAGAGGTGTTGTAAATCATGGTGACGGAAATAAGAATCCATCTGAAGGAGTTATTTCTAACGGAAGTAAAATAAATATTCCTCAAGGATGGGCAATGATGTTGGTTGATAACGGAAAGGTTGTTGAATTTTCATCAGAACCTGGTGAATATACTTATGATAGTAGTTCTGAACCAAGTATATTTTATGGAGGATTGGGAAAAGGAATTATCGATACAATTAAAAATATTGGTAGTAGGATTACTTTTGGTGGTCAAACTGCTAGGGATCAAAGAGTTTATTATGTAAATATTCTTAATGTAACTGGTAATAAGTTTGGTTCTCCGCAACCTAAAAAGATTACTGACGAAAAATATGGAATAATTGAAGTAACATTCTTTGGTGAATATGCTTATCAAGTAGATAATCCAGTTGCTTTAGTAGGTAATGTACTAGGTGCTAATGCAAAAGATGTAGTAACTTTTGATGAAGTAATGGGAAGTCAATTAAAGAATGAATTCGTTGAACAAATAACAAAAGCTATTACAGAAGTTATGAGACTTAAGAAGGTATCTTTTGGAGATATGGGAATGTATGGTTCTGATATTTCTGATAAGATGAATGAAATATTAAGTTCTTCATGGAGAGATAAATATGGCTTAATTGTTACTGATGTAGCTCTTGGAGATATAAATGTAACTGAAGAATCTATGAAAAGAATTAATAAGATTGATGATGCTACTATATTCTCAGATAGTAAGTTACAATCTGGTTTAATGGCTAATGCTTCCGCTGAAGCTCTTAAAAATGCTGCTTCTAATGATAATGGAGCTATGATGGGATTTGCTGGTATGAATATGGCTGGTAATGCTGGAGCTTCGCTAATGGGAGCTGTTAATCAAAATAATAATAGTTCTACTGCTTCTAATGAAGGTGGAGAAAGCAATGGAGTTGCTAAATTCTGTCCTAATTGTGGTACTAAAAATAACGGAGCTAATTTCTGTTCTAATTGTGGTACTAAATTAAACTAAAATAATACAACTGGAATTGTTAAGGCAATTCCTTTTTTAGTGAAATAAAAAAAGATAAATTTAATTCTTTTTAAGGCGATTAAATTTATCTTTAATACTAGTACGTCTTTTTTCTTCTTCATTATTGTCTAATATATATTTATTTTTAAAGATAAGAATAGATCCATCTTTAATATCATCTGGAAGGGAATTTAAAGATACTTCTAATTTTTCTTTTGTTTCCAAATTTTCAAGAATAGCTATATTTTCTTCTATTCTATCAATAGCAAATTTCATTATATCACCTATCCTTATGACATTTTTGGAGCTTCATTTAAGTCGTACTCTTTACTATGTTCTAACATTCTAGCCATTATTAAATCACGTTTTTCTAAGATAGAATTATATATTCTAGTTAGTTCAGTATCTTCTTTTTGATTTAATTGTTTATACAGAGTATATACTTTCATACCACTAAAGTGTTCATTAAATACATTGAATAAACCATTAAGTTCATTAAAGTTATCTTCTCCTACTTTAGCAATTAACTTATCTAAACTTTTACTACGACGACTTGCTATTATATCATCATAATATAATTTATAAAAATCACGAATTATAAACATTGTAGATTCATAAGATGTTTTATTAGATATACGAGCATTATCTTTTTTACTAAATAGATATATACCATTATCATGCATTAATCTAGTTAAATCTTGAGATATTAATTCATTTATTATTTCATTAAATAATTCATAGTCTCTTTTAGATTCATCTTTTTTTAATGTTACTTCATCTTTAATATGTTTAGGTTGGACGATAGAATCCCATCCACTTTGATATTCTATACTATCTTCATTTTCTTTAATTAATTTTAATTCATATATATGGTTTAGTTCATGCATAATATATGCATCTATAGCATCTAATTTAGATAGATCTAGTCTAAATATGCCTAAAGGTAGAAGATGTGTTCCATTTTCATCTTTTGTAATATTAGGACATACACACATTAAAGTATTTTCATAAGTATTTTCATCCCAACCATAATCATCTGATACAGGATTTCTACTTATTATTCTTTCACGTATTTCTTTATAATCTGGTAATGAGCGATAATATTCCATTGTTGATTGTTCTTTTCCCTTTTCTCTAGCTTGTAATATTTTATCTACTACATCTGTTTCAGGGATTAAAGCTTGGCAATTTAGATCATTAGCATAGTCATCATAATTAGTACCTTTATTTATACCTTTTTTATTAAAGTATCTTATACGATCATGTTTAATACTATCAACACGCCAGTTTTCTGGGTCTCCTCTTAATATACTTTCACTTTCTGATGAAAAACAAGACATAGGAGATATATAAGATAAACTAGTACTGAAATATGATTCTATTGTAGGAAGACCGTAGAAAGACATTTTTTTATTACTAGAAAGACGTTTTTTTAATTCTTCTATTTCTTCTTGAGGCATTAGATCTTGGAAACTTAAGATAATATTAGCTAATGTTTTTTCATCTATTTCTGTTTCTAATGCTTTGCATTTTTGACAATATTCTAGATATGGTAATAATGGTTTTACTTCTTCTAAGAAACTATGTTTCATATTACAGAAGTCTTCTAACATAGAATCTAAGTTACATAATACATTATTAGCACGATTAGCATATAATTCATCAAAATTAGACATAGTAACTTCAGGATAGATACTAGATAGTTTATCTACTAATTGTTTTTTCTTTTGTTGTTCATCAATATCTACATATTCATCTGCTATGCATGATTCAATATATGGTCTTAGGAATTGAGGGACTTTACTTAAGAATTTATCTATTGCTGGTGTTCCTTTCATAGCTAATATGTCTTTAAATGTGCCTTTATAACCATATCTATTATTTAATAAGTCCATAAAACTAGATACTGTTTCTTGGTATTTTTCTTCTTGAGACATATTTTTTTTAGATAGATATTCTTGATATTTATCTAATAAAGAATAACCTTTAGATAACATAGTATTTGGTAAATATTCATTACGATGTTTATCATCTTTACCTATATGATATTTATTATAAAATATTTCATAATATTTATCTTTTATTTCATCTATAGTATGATTTAAAATATATTCTTTTTCACTTGGTTTATTAAAGCAAATTATTTCCATATTATTAAATAATTCTTCAATATGAGGACGATTTTCTTCACCATAGAATTCTACAAATACTTCAATAATAGCTGGTAGTTTATCATTTATTATACTATTACCATTTAATAGATTAAGAGCTGTTTCTATCATATTATAAACTCCTTATCCATTCTTTAAATAAAGAATAATTAGAAGGATAATCACCTTTACCAGTTAATATTTCTTTATGATTGTTATTATCTATTATTTCTATTTTATATGATTCATTATCAATAGTATTACTATTAGTATAAGATGGTTGCCATGTTCTTATAATGCTTAATAGTTCATATATTTTTTCACTATCAATACGTTTTTCTTTACCATATATATTAACTATATTTTTTTGACAATTAATATTTATTAAAGTACTTGTCATATTTATTATTTCTATATTTATTTCTAGTATATTCATATTTAACTCCTTATTATCCATTAACATTTGTTTTAATTGTTTCAATATTTATTTCATTACCATTACTTGTAAGTAAGATAGTACCATCATAAGTCATATATATATTATTAGTAAGTTTTTCTAGATTCTTTATAGTATCTTTAGAAGGAAGATTATAAGAATTCTTTTTAGCTACTGATATAATGGCATAGGAAGGGTTTACTTTATGAAGGAATTCAACACTTGATGAAGTCTTAGAACCGTGATGAGCAACTTTTAAGACATCTGCTCTTATATCTTTATTTAAAATAGTATTTTCTATTTCTTTAGAAGTATCGCCAGTAAATAGATATGATGTATTACCAAAAGATAGTTTTAATATAATAGATGAATTATTTAATTCTTTTTCATCTGTACCACTATATAAGACATTTATATTAGATTCCCCAAGTTGATATGTACTATCTATTTTGGGGATAGTTATTTCTAGATTCTTATTAGCAATAGCATCTATAACATCTTCAAATGTTTTAGTTGTTGTTATAACATCAGGTAGTAAGACATTTTTTATATTAAAATTATTAATAATATCATCTAATCCACCAATATGATCTTCATGAGGGTGAGTTCCTACTACATAATCAAATTCTTCAATACCTAGATTGTTCTTAATATAAGAAACTAGTAGAGGGCCATCTTCATTATTACCAGCATCTATTAACATATTATGATTATTATTAGTAATTAAAATACTATCTGCTTGACCTACATTAAAAAAATATATTTTTAGATTAGAAGAAGGAACTGATTCTTTCTCTTCTACTTGAGGTTCTTTTATACTATTAGATATATTAGTAGGTTTATTATAAAAGTAATAAGTAAATACTACTACTATTGCAAATATTAAAGATAGTAATTTAATATTTTCTTTTTTCTTTTTTCTTCTTGCCATATTATCACCTTAATTATATTAATTATATCATGAATAATTTTATGACTAAAAAGAAATTTACATTTTTACTTTATATTTGATAAAATATTAGTTATATGTTTTAATATTTATTTAGTTAGAGGGGATTTTATGGATATGTTAACTGCTGATAAAGCATTAGGATTATTACTTAAAGATGTAATAAGTAAGAAAGAAGATTTAAATGTATATCAAAATAGATGGATTAAGCATTGTTTATATGTTGGTATTGCTTCAGGAAGAATAGCACAAAGAATAGGATTAGATGTTGATTATGCAATTTCTATTGGATATATACATGATATTGGAAGAAAGATATCACATGCGAATCATACAATAGCCGGATATGAATATATGATAGAAAAAGGCTATCAAGAAGAAGCTAGATTTTGTCTTACACATTCTTTTATTGACAATGATATTAATAATAGTGCTGGTGGAGTTCCTGAGCCACAAGATAGATACGACTATATGAATAATTTTTTAGTTCAAACAAGACCTAATTTATATGATAATATAGTACAGATGTGTGATTTATTTTGTTTGGAGACAGGGTTTACTACAGTAGAAAGAAGAATGCTAGATATAAGTAGAAGAAAAGGTATATATCCTAATTCTAGAGAACATTTTAGTAAAGTTATGGAATTAAAGACAAGAATAGAAAGTCTAATGGGATGTTCTTTATACGAGTTGTTTCCAGAGATAAGTAAGGAAGATATAGCTGCTATTAATCAAGATCATGATGAAATATTAAAGATGTTTAGAACATTTGATGATAATTCTGGTGTTGCATTAAAAAAGACTAATTGATTGAAGTTGTCAACAAAAAGTAG
>DEUO01000138.1 GCA_002362595.1 Caryophanales bacterium UBA3260 | reverse complement strand
TTTATATAATCATTATAACTTAGATAGTGTTTTAGCTGAAATAATAGATTATTATAGTTTATTAAAAGGAGATAAAATAGAATATGATAATTTAAATAATTGGCTTAATAGTTTAAGTAATAATGATTATATAAAGAGTAATAATGAAAGAGATATAATTGTTGGGTGATTTAGATGGAAGAGCAAATATTACCAATAAAAAAAGAAGAAAAAGAGAATATTAGTATATTAGAAGAAAAGAAAAAGATAGATGATAAAATAAATAATACTGATATTATAAAAGAGTTACCAAAATGGAATATTGAACCTCCTTTAGAAATTAATAGAGGCGAAGAATGAAATACGAAGAGTGGATCAAAGTTATTGATGAGGTAGCTAAATATAATGATAAAGATAAATTAGAATTAATGAAAAAACAGGAATTTGATTCTAGTATTAATAGATTATTAGAAGGTAAATTAGAAAATCTAGTGTATTTTAAATTAAGTAAGGCAATTAAGAAAATATTAAGAGATATAGAAATTATATTTAATGATTATAATTATTTAGATATGGAATTAGTTAATTTTAAAAAAGATATTAATCATATTTTAGAAATATGTAATTTAAAACAGATAAGTGATGATGTAAGATATAGGTTAATAGATAAAGTAAAAAATGAAGTAAATAAAGTCTATGATATACTTATAAGGGAAGCTAATAGAACAGATATAGTTGGAGTACTTGGTATGACAATAAAAAATAATATGATTAAATGGGGAGATTAATAGTATGGATTATAGTGAAACAAAGAATTATTTGATGAGATATTTAAAATCAAGAATACCTGTAGTTATAATTAATAGTGTAGAAAAAAATAGAGTTTTAAGATTAATAAAAGAGCTTTGCAAAGAAATGAATTTAAATTTTGATTATTATCAGATGTCTGAGGGAATAACAGATTTAAATAGTGGTGTTATTAAAAATGATGATAAAACGATTATGAGTGCGTTAGATTATGTGGCTAGCCAAGTAAGGCATCAAGAAAATTATAATTTTGTATTAAGTGATGTAACGGATATATCTGAGGCTACAATGGTTTCAAGATACTTATTAGATTTAATTTTAAAAGCTGAAGCTACTTCAGGGGTAATTGTTATTATTACTAGTGAATTAGTATGGAATAATATTGCTAGATTAGGCATTACTTTAAAACTAGATTATCCAAATCATATGGAGATATTAGATGTTATTAGAAAAACTATTAGTCCTTATCAGAATCAAATAAGTATTGAATGGGATGAAACTGATTATATAAATGCTGCTACTTTTTTACAAGGTTTAAGTGAAATGGAAGTAAAAAATATTATTTCTTCGTTAATAGTTAAAGGAAGTATTTTAAAGACTGATTTAAAAGAGTTAAGATATGCTAAAAGAGTTTTATTTAATGAAATAGCAGGTTTAGAAACTATTGATATTGACGAAGATTTTGAAATAGCAGGTTTAGAGAATTTAAAAGAATGGTTATACGAAAAGAAAACTCTAATGGATCCTATTAAGAAAGATGAGTTAGCACTTCGTGGGATTGCATCTCCAAGAGGAATACTTCTTACAGGAGTTCCTGGTTGTGGTAAAAGTTTATGTTCAAAGGCTGCTGCTAGTATCTTTAAATTACCGCTTTATAGATTAGATTTTGCAACTGTACAAGGTCAATATGTTGGCCAATCAGAACAACAATTAAAAGAAGCGTTAGATACAGCGGAATATGTTTCTCCTTGTGTTTTATGGATAGATGAAATAGAAAAAGGTTTAACAGATACAAAAAATGGTGTTACTTCTAAGATGATTGGTCAATTCTTATTTTGGTTACAGGAATGTGATAAACCAGTATTTGTTATAGCTTCCGCTAATAGTGTTGAATCATTGCCAGCTGAATTAATAAGAAAAGGTCGTTTTGATGAAATATTCTTTGTAGATTTACCTAATAATAAAGAAAGATATGAATTAATTAAATTATATGCGAAAAAATATTTACAAGTTGAGCTTGGAGATAATTTGCTTTCAAGATTAGTACAAATAACTGAAGGATTTGCATCAGCAGATATAGAAGCTACAATGAGATCTATAGCATATAAATTAATAGCTAATAAGGATTTAGTATTATCTGAACAAATGATGATAGATGAATTAACAAAAGTTGTTTCATTATCAAGAACTAACCCTGAAAAAATAGATAAGATAAGAAATTGGGGAAAGACAAGAGCGATTAATGCTTCTAAGTAGGTGAAATAAAGTGGATAAAAAAGATAAAAATTGGAAATATATAATTAAATCAAATAATTATGTCGGCTTGTTATTCTTTGCTTTAGTATTTGCATCATGTCTTTATATTTTAAAAAGTGAAGATACAATGTTTAAAGAACTAGAACCTAAAGTAAAAGAAATAGAAGAAGTAGAAGTTCCTATTATAAAAGATAGTATAGATGAAGAAATAACTAAATATTTAAGATATCTTAATAAAGGTAGTGAAGATACTTATAAAATATATCAGAGTACTTATATAAAA
>DEUO01000024.1:4174-5566 GCA_002362595.1 Caryophanales bacterium UBA3260 | reverse complement strand
AGGACTTAATGAAGTAAAATATCCTAATTTATCGATACTAGGAGCACTTTCTATATTAATAAATGAATTGTTTACATTATCTAGAAAACTTTTATCATTACTAATATTAGCTGGAGTTATATAGTTACTATAATATAGAACATTATCTGTTTTATATTTATTAAGTCCTACAGCCAGAATATGATAATATTCTTTATCTTTAACTACCATAAATTTTGTTATATCTTTTATATCAAGATTTATTTCTTCTTCTGTATCTATATTTTTTAATTTTAATATATTATTAGATAAATATAGTTTTAAATGATAATCGTTTTCGTTAAAGTAATATTCTGTATAATTAGGAGTTGTTGTTTCGTTCATTATTACTTCTTTTTCTTCATATTCGTAACATACTTGGTTTTCGTTTTCTTTTACTATATAAGTAATAGACATAAATAAGACAAATATAATAAATACTAAACGATCTTTTCTTTTTTCTGATAATATTATTTCTTCTTCGGTATAGTTATATTGATCTGCTAATTTAGATTTCCTTAAAATATATAAACCTAATAGAGTATATATTACTAAGAATATAACTGCTGTTATTAATTGACTTATTACATATTCACTAGTAGTATTTCCTTCTGAACATGATTTAATTACATTTATTTCTCCTAAGAGAATAGAAAAATCCCAGAATCCATGTAAGAAGACATTGCCCCAGATATTTTTAGTGCGATAATAAATGGCTCCTAGATAAATACCCATACCAGTAGCTTGGATTACTTGAGATAAAGTTTCTATTACTCCTTGGCCACCTATCCAAATATTTGATATATGCATGCCACCAAATATTAAAGATGATAAAGCAATTGATAATATAGCTTGATTACGATTATTAGAATATCTTTCTATTAGTTCATTTTGAATCCATCCTCGGCACATAAATTCTTCAAATATACCTATAAATAGACAATATAGAGCTAGGGATAGAATATCAGTAGAACTACTATCTAATATAGAAGATGAATTAGTTAATAAGAGTAAAGTAGCTATGCCAAACATAGCTCCTCCTACACCGATAGATTTAAAGAAAGAAATACGTTTTTCATTAAATATATATTTATTACCTGCTAGTAATAATACAAATAATATAATACATGAGCAGACAGCTTCTATAATTATTTCTTGACTAAATTTACCATATATAATAGCTCTTCCTATTGTTCGATAAATATATGGATTAATATAGTCAAAGATAAGAAATATTAATATTAATTTTATAAAGAAGAAGATGATATTAGGAGTTTTAGTTTGACTCTCTAATACTTCTTCTGCTAGTTCTCTATCTTCATTTTGTTTTTTCATTTTGTTACCTCTATTCTAGTATAATCATATCATATTTTT
>DEUO01000024.1:0-3889 GCA_002362595.1 Caryophanales bacterium UBA3260 | reverse complement strand
CAATAATTTTTTGTATAGTTATTAACTTCTTAATTTAGCTGTAGTTTTTGATTCTACTTCACTTATTATTTTATTAAATACTTCCATTACTTCTTCATCAGATAAAGTTCTATTTTGATCTTTAAATGTTAATTTATAGGCAATAGATTTTTTTCCTTCTTCAATGTTTTCATATAAATCAAATTCATAAATACTATCAAGTAATCTACCACCTGATTTTTTTATTTGAGATTTAATTATTTCACTTTCAGTATCATTATCAACAACAAATGCTAAGTCTTTAACTATTTCTGGATATTTAGATGCTTCTTTAAATTTTAATGGTTTGATAGAAGTATTATATAATTTAGTCATAGATAGTTCTGCTACATATATCTCATCTTTTTTATATACTGGATGAACACGTCCTATAATACCTATTTCTTTATTATCTAATAATATTGTAGCTGTTATACCAGGATGCATTTCTGGATATTTAGAAGCTTTAAAACTATATCTATTTTTAAATCCTAAATAGTTAAGTAAGTTTTCTATAATGCCTTTAAGACAATAGAAATCTACTTTTACAATAGTATGTTGCCATTCATTTACCAAGTAATTACCTTTCATAAGTATAGATACTTTTGTATCTTCATTATAAGATGAATCATATGTTTTAGCTATCTCATAAATATTTATATCTTTAATATTACGAGATTTATTATATTCATAATTATTAATTAATGATGGTAATAAAGATGTTCTAATAACTGATTTATCTATACTCATAGGATTAGGTAAAGTAATTTGTTCTTTATCTTCATATCTAAATTTAGATGCCATATCAGGACTTGTTAAAGTATAATTTTTTACTTCATTTAAACCTAATGTTCTAAGTCTGGTAGATATTTCTTTTCTTATTTTTACATCACCTACATATATACCACGACGTGTAGGAATACTAGGTAATGTAGAAGATAGGTTTTCATAACCATATAAACGACCTATTTCTTCTGCTATATCATTAACGTTAGGATCAATATCTAATCTACGACGAGGAATAGTTACAGTAAAGATATCTTTATCTAATTTATAATCAAACATTAAACGATCTAACTCTGTTTCAACATCTTTATCAGTTAATTCTAGACCTAATAGTGTTGATACTTCTTTTGTTTTAAATTTAACTACTTTTTCTGTTTTATCTATTTTATCATGAATAGCTATTCCACTTAAGATAGTAGCATTAGCATATTTTTCTAATAAATAGCAAGCTCTTCTTAGTGCTGCATTAGTATATTCATATGATAATCCTTTACCATATCTAATAGATGCTTCACTACGCAAATCTAAACGAGATGAAGTATATCTAATACTTACTGAATCAAAGATAGCTGATTCAATTAAAATGTCTTTTGTAGTTTCATCGACATCAGTATTTTCTCCACCCATAACTCCAGCAATACATACTGGTTTAGTTCCATCTGTTATAACTATATCTGTAGATACTAATTTTCTAGTTTGTCCATCTAGAGTTATTATTTCTTCATTTTCTTTAGCTTGTCTTACTAGGATATTATCTCCTAGTTTATTTTTATCAAAGAAATGAAGAGGTTGACCATATTCAAGCATTACATAGTTAGAGATATCTACTACGTTATTTATAGGTCTCATACCAGCAGATATAAGTCTTCTTTTAATAAATTCTGGAGATTCTTTTATTTCTACTCCTGTTACCATTTTAGCTGTATAGTATGGACATTTATCTGTTTCTACTTTAATTTTAATGTGATTGTTTACATCGTCTTTTATTTCTTGATAGTTATCTTCTGGTAAAGTAACTTTTTTACCTAATATACTAGCTATTTCATAAGCGAATCCAATATGGTAATAGCAGTCATTATTACGGTGTTTATGAACGTCTAATTCATATAATGTATCATCTGTGCCTAAATAGATGTTTGCGTCTGTACCAGGCTCTAAATCGGTATTTAAGACTTCTATTCCTTTAGCATATGTTTCTTCTGTTTTTTCTTCTATACCTAGCTCAAATAAAGCGCATATCATACCATTAGATTCTTCTCCACGTATTTTGCCTGCTTTTATTTCAAAGTCTCCAGGAAGTATACATCCTGGTAATGCTACTAGTACTTTAATACCTTTTTTTACATTAGGAGCGCCACATACTATTTGAATAGTAGAAGTACCAACATTAACTTGGCATACATGTAGATGATCACTATCTGGATGATCGTTACATTCTATAACTTCTCCTATAACTAAGTTATCGATATGATTGTTTATAACTTTTTCTACATTGACACCAGCTTTTGTTATTTTTACAGATAGTTCTTTTAAGTCTTCGTTTTCTATATCGACATAATCTTTTACCCAATTTAAACTTATCATATTATTCAGACTCCTTTCTATCGAAATTTTCTGATTCTCTTAAGTCTGCTTGATAGAATGTTCTTATATCGTTAATACCATATTTTAGCATTGCTAAACGTTCTGCACCAAAACCAAATGCGAATCCTGACCATATTTCTGGGTCATATCCACCATTACGTAGTACGTTTGGATGAACCATACCTGCTCCACTTACTGTAATCCAACCAGTATTTTTACATAGTTGACAACCTTTACCTTTACAAGCAAAGCAAGATATATCCATTTCTACTGATGGTTCTGTAAATTGGTAATAGCTTGGTCTAAGTCTTGCAACACAATCTTCGCCAAATAGTTTTTTAGCCATTACTTCAAATGTTCCCTTTAGGTCTGATAGTTTTATATCTTTATCAACTAATAAGCCTTCTATTTGCATAAATTGATGTGAATGAGTTGCATCATCAGCATCACGACGATATGTCTTTCCTGGACAAATCATTCTTACTGGTTCTTTACCACCAGTTGCAAGCATTGTTCTTACTTGAACTGGTGATGTTTGACTACGTAATAGAATAGATTCATCTTCTATATAGAATGTATCTTGTGCATCACGTGCTGGATGACCTTTAGGTATATTTAAAAGTTCAAAGTTATATTTATCTTCTTCTACTTCAGGACCATCAACTACATCATATCCCATAGACATAAATACGCTTTCTACTTCTTCAACAATTTTTTCTAATATGTTAGGTGCTCCAACTGGTATTTTAGTAGATGGTAAAGTTACATCTATTTTTTCACTAGATAGTTTTCTATTTAGTTCTTCATCTTCATAGTATTTAATTTTTGCATCAATACTTGATGTTAGTTCTGTTTTAAGTTCATTTAGTAGTTTACCAAATTCTTTTTTTTCTTCTACACTAAGTTCTTTCATATGAGAAGTAAGTTCATTAACTGGCCCTTTTTTTCCTAGATATTCAACTTTAATTTCATTTACTTCTTTAAGACTTGTTGTATTTTCAAGTTTTTTAGCAACTTCAAGTTTTAAATTTTCTACTTTTTCTTTCATATTTACCTCCAATAAAAAAAATCTAAAACCAAGGGACGAAAGTCTATTTCCGCGGTACCACCCTAATTCTAGAAATCTAGCTCTTTAGTATAGATATAACGCATCTATGTGCGGGTCAAACTCCAACGATGAATTTCGTTATATTTCTTATCTTTAAATGCTTTCAGCCGATGACATTTAATCTCTAAATGAAGAAGTAAATATAATTACTTATTTCGTTTTCAACGCTTTTCTAAAATGTATTTTAGCATAAAGATATTATTTTGGCAATATAAAAGATGCATACTAGCATCTTTTATTATTTTTTATTAAATTCAGATATTATATTATATATAGCTATTATTTCTTCTTTATTTTCTTCAGTAGCTAATGCTTTATTTATTTGATCTAATTCTTTAGTACTATTCCCTTTTATGTATTTTTCTAATTCAGCTTTTTTTAATAGTATAGATT
>DEUO01000030.1 GCA_002362595.1 Caryophanales bacterium UBA3260 | reverse complement strand
ATAAATAATAATTTATAAGTAGCTTATCTTAAAATATAAGCTACTTTTTTTCTTTCTAATATATCTCTTTTTCTTGTTTACATTACAATTTACTTGTATAATAACAAAAGGTGGTTTTATGTCTAAAATTAGTATCCAAGAATATCAAGAGATAGAAAATAATTCATTTTCACTATCAATAAAAGAAAAAGAACGTTTATTTAATGCTTACCAAAATGGCGATAACGCCTCAATGTATACCTTACTAAAAAGCTATTATAAAAATGTTATTAACTACGTCCTTAAATTCTGTGCTAAAAAAAGTATATATGATATAGATGATATGATTAAATATATTAATAGTTGCTTATTTCAAAGAATGCAAATATGTACATCTATCTATTCATATGAGAAAGATATTAATAGACTAATTGCTAGAGAAGCCTTACGTTATATAAAAAGAGTAAAAATAAATAATAAAAAAGACTCATTTTCTTTCATAAATTTAGAAATAGATGAAAACATTCTAAAAGTTTTAAAAGATTCCCTTGACCCAGACATATATTATGTATTCTATCAAATGGTTTCAGGAATACCTATCGAAGAAATAAGTTCTAAATTGAACATTGATTTATTAGAAGCAAGAAAAAGATATATCTTCGCTTTAGAAACATTAGAAACATTTCTTGCTAATGACGACAAAAGATTAAAACGCCGTATATATAGTATTAAAGAAAGAGAAGGAAATAAATCTTCTCGTATAAAAGTAACTCCATATTCAATAGATAGCATTATAATATATTTCTACTTAAAAGATTCTTTAACTCATGAAGAACAAAGACTATATTATTATCAAGTATTTAGTAAATATTCATATTTTACTAATGAATTATGTTCTAGCTTAAAACTAACTGAACAAGAACTTCTTGCTTTAAGTACTTCTCTAAATGAAAAAATATCAACCGCATCCCAATCACCAGATTACTTAGAATTTAAAGAAGAAATGTTAAATTTATATGGACCATATGTATATAATTTAGTAAAAAGTGAAAGTTATAAAAAATTTGACTTTTCAACTATAAAAGAAGCCGTTAATTTATTAACTTTTGATGATATAAAAAAATTCTTAGATGATGACTGTGCTTATCTTACAGATAACGAAAAAAAACTTTTATATAAATACTATTATAAAGTAGGTAGATATAGTGCTGAAGTAGAAGATATAGAAAGAGATGTTAATCTAAACTTATTCGGCTATAAAGCAAGTAAAGAAGACTTACATCCTCAAAAATATTATCAAACATATCTTGATCACATAGATGAATTTGATGAATCTCAACGTTTATTTTTAGAATGCTATTATTTTAAAAAGAAAGATAAACGTGAATTTATTAAAAAATATCCTGATAGTAAATTATACTATCGTTATTACATGTTAACTAATCGTTTAGAAAAACTATATTATAACATTAATAATTTCCTAGATAACGATTTTAATAGAGCAAAATGGCTCCTTATTCGTTCTAAATATCAAGAAAGACATACTGAAGAAAGAGTCCATCTTCTAGACTTATTTTATGGTGTAGATAGCGACCCATTATCTATTAAAGAAATCGCCAAGCTATACCCATCTCTTACTTACATTAAAGTTCATGATATGATAAGTGATGCTAGAGAAGCAGCAATTAATATCTATATAAATAAAAAACATAAAATAGAAATAACTAAAAAAGATTATCTTCCATATCTAAGTGAACAATATGACTATACAGATGAAACTAGAAAAATATTAATTATGTTTTTAGAACAAGACTTAGATTATGAAGAAATATCTAAAAGAACAGGATTAAATAGAACAAGAATATCTAATATTATTACAGACGGAATAAGAAAAATAGATCATTATCGTTTAGGTGTTCTAAAAGCTAGAAAAATATCCACAGTCACCTTAAAAGATATTTATAAATTATTCGGTGATAAAATAACTGAAGAAGAAAAAGAAATCTATTCCTTAAGATATAATTATGGAAACTCTAATGAAGCGATTGCTGTAATTCTAAATATTCCACGTATTAATGTAAATAGAGCAATGCAACATCTATATGACTTACATGACAAATTGCTTATAAAAAATGTAACAATTTCATCTAAAGATATATCTCGTGAATTACATCGCCATTTTACTGATACAGTTTTAACTGAAAGAGAACAACAAGTATTATCTTTATATTATGGTATTAAAACTAAATACAATAAAACTGGTAAACATCTAGAAAGCAAAGATATTCAAAAACTTTTATCTATTTCAAATTATACATTCTATCACACTATATATGAAAGTACAGATAAGATAAAACTACGTAAAATAGGCGCCTTATCTCCAGATTTATCTGTCTTTACTCGTGAAGAATTAACTACTATCTTAGAAGATAGACATCTCCCTATAAGTGATAAAGAACGTTATATAATAAACTCTCTATTTGCTTTAAACAATCATGAATATAAAAGTTTAAATGAATTAAGTAAAGAACTAGGTGATTTAAAAAATAGTGTAAGAAGAAGATATTACCGAGCAATAGTTAATATAAAGAAATATCTAAATGGTGAACTAGATGAACAAATGGATTTTGAAACAGATATAGTACCATACCTAAAATATTTTAGTAATAGTGATCGCGTCTTCATCTATGATTATTTTAAAAATAATTTATCTTACGAAGCACTAGGAGAAAAATATCATCTTACTAGAGAAATGACTATTGCTATAATAAACAGATTAAGAATAAATATTTATGAAATAACTCATGGCAAAACAGATAAAAAATTTGACTTTGATTATTATCAAGAAGCTATTAAAAGCCCAGATTTGCCTTTCTATGGAGATTTAAAAGTCGCAACTGAAATATTTGATTTATATTTCGGTATCAGCGAAATGCGTCGTTTATCAATTCCTGAAATAAAAGAAAGACTAAACTTACCTCAACAAACAACAGCTATTAATAATTCTATTTATCAATTAATGGTTAGTGTTTGTAAGCTAAGAGAAGGCATAAAAAAAACAAATGAATTTACTCTAGAAGAAATAATATCTTACTATGAAAGACATAAAGATGAAATGGATTGTATTCATAAAGTATATTACGAACGTTTCTTTAAAAGAATAAATAACACTCAAGAAATAAATGGTAAAAAATCAAAAATACCAACAATGATAACATATGATTTATTAAAAGAAAGAGAAGCAAACTTATTTCATCTATCTACTGCTAGTAAAGAAGAAATAAAATCCATTCTAAATAATCCTAATTATATTTTAGATAGTAAAACTAAACATACATTAAGTGACATAGTAAATCCTTATGGCAATCTTGATGGAAGAGATATTAACCATGTATACCGTATTATAAATAGTTTAATAGAACGTCAACTATTATTTGTTGATAAAGGCAAAAGCTATCGCTTAAAATTAGAAGAACAATAGTAGAAAGTTCATAAATAATATGATAAAATTTATAAGGAGATGATAAAATGAAGTACGATGTTGTAATTATCGGTGCAGGCCCAGCAGGTTTATTTAGTGCATACGAACTAATTACTAAAAATTCTAAGCTTAAAATAGCTATCATAGATAAAGGTTCACGTGTAAAAAACAGAGTATGTCCTATGAACAAAAGTGGTATACCATGTCAAAACTGTAATCCTTGTGCTATCTTAGCTGGATATGGCGGAGCAGGAACATTTAGTGATGGCAAATTAAATTTTATACCTCGTCTAGGTAAAAGTGATTTAACTAAATACATGAGTGAAAGCGAAGCCTATAAACTAATAGATGAAACAGAAGAGATATTTAATAAATTTAATATGGATGCTGAAGTCTACCCAAGTAATATAGATGAAGCTAATGAAATAAAAAAACAAGTAGCTATAGCAGGAGCAAAATTATTATTAATAAAGCAAAAACATCTAGGAAGTGATCACTTACCAGAGTATATTGATGGTATCTGCGATTATCTAATAGATAAAGGTGTAACCTTATTAGATAGAGCAGACGTAACAGATATTAAATCAATAAAAGAAGACGAACATGAAGTAACATACTTAACAAATAAAAAAGAAACAACTATCAATACAAAAACAGTTATCGTAGCTCCAGGAAGAACTGGGGCCAAATGGATCCAAGAACTAGCAGATAAATATTCTATTCCATATCTTTCACAAAGTATTGAAATAGGTGTTAGAGTAGAAGTAAGAAAAGAAATAATGGAAAGTATCACTAATGTAATTTACGATCCAACCATATTCATTAAAACAAATACATATAATGATGAAATAAGAACGTTCTGTACTAATCCTGGTGGATTTGTAGCTAAAGAAAATTACTATGGCTATATATGTGTAAATGGCCATGCCCTAAAAGAAATAAAATCAAATAATACCAATTTTGCATTTATTTCTAAAGTTCATTTAACAGAACCTGTAACTAATACAAGACTTTATGGTGAATCAATAGCTCGTATTGCTAATGTTTTAGGTGATGGTAAACCAATTATCCAGTCACTAAAAGATTTAAAAAATGGTCGCCGTAGTGAATGGCATCGTATTAATAAAGGATTTATAGAACCTACCTTAAAAGACTGTGTAGCAGGAGACTTAGCTTTAGTATTACCACATCGTATTATTACTAATATTCTAGAAGGCTTAGAAACATTAAATAAAATAATTCCTGGTGTTGCTAATGACGATACATTACTATATGGACCAGAAATAAAATTCTTCAGTAATGAAATAGAAACTGATAATAATTTCAAACTAAAAAATAATAACATATATTTTATTGGTGATGGAGCAGGCAAAGCCGGCAACATTGTCACTGCTGCTGCAACTGGATTAGTAGCTGCGAGAGATATTTTAAAAAACAATAAATAAATTTTATTGTTTTTTTCTTATCTTTTTTTAAAAAATAACATAAAAATCTTGAATAAAAATAGAATTATAATATATAATGAATATAGTAGAGGTGAAAACAATGGATTTCGATACTAATGATAATAAGAATATAATCGGGGTTATTGTAATACTATGTCTTATATTTATAGTAATAGGTTTAACTTTTTTATTAACTTCTAAAAAAGTTAAGCAATCAGAATCTAATCCTACTGCTATAAAAAAGATAGATACAGAAGTAGCAAAGCCATTAACTGAACAAGAACTTAATAAATTAAATGATGGTTTTTTAAGAGCACTATATTCATATTCAACTACTGAAACTGACCTAATAACATATCTATCAAATCTAAATAATAATCAAAAATTATATCTAGGCGATATAATGAAAGTAAAAAATAATAATACATCTTTATCTATAGCAGATATAAAAAATAACCTAATTAACATCTTAGGCAATGATATTAGTATAAAAGGCGAAGATTATTATATTGGAGAAGCTGAACAACCTTTTATCAAGTATAATGATACAAATGGTGAATTTAAAATAAATGAAGAATACGAAAATGGTTCAGATCAATTAACTGATTTAAGTACTAAAAAATTATATAATTACAAAGTAAAAAGTATTGATAAAACAGAAAATGGTGGAATTATAACAGTATATGGTATGTATAAGAACCATGACGGTTTCCAAGAATATATTGAAAATGATAAAGGTATAAAAAGATATATTGGTGTAGATGATCGTTTAGAAGAATTTGGCTATCCTGATACTGAAGAAATGTATCTAACTAACTTATATCAAAACGATACTCAACAATTCCTAGAATTCCAATATACTTATACATTAAACAATAATTCTTACATCTTAACTGATTTTAATATCGTAAGTTAAAAGACTTTACATAAATAAAGTCTTTTTTTATTTCGTTTTCTTGAAGTAATTTCTATTCTTTGTTATATTAAAAATGGAGAGTAAAGTATGAAGAAACATTTAAATAAAACTAATATTATAACTTGTCTTTTTCTAGTATTATTATTAATACTATCTTTTACATCTCAAAAAATAAGTAATAGCTTAAAACAAAATAATAATGTAATTGTAATACCTAAAGAAAAATCTCACATGACTGATGAAGAAGTATGGAACTTTTTAGCTAGTCTTGATGATATTAATAATATAGGCCAAGAAGGAACGGCTTTCGATATGACAACTCCAATAGTAGTTCAACAAGAAAATGATAAAGAAGATCCTGAAAAAATAATCAAGCAAAATGAAGAGAAGAAAGGTGTTGCTAAAAAATCAGAAGCTAAAACTGCTGTAAAAAAATATGAAACAAACGAAACAAGTTTTGGTATCGACGTTTCAACCTGGCAAAAAAAGATAGACTGGAAAAAAGTTAAGCAAAGCGGAGTAACATTTGCTATGATAAGAGCAGGCTTCCGTAAACTAGATTCAGGAACTATTGTTATGGATAATAGATTTTTAGATAACATAAAAGGTGCTATTGCTAATAACATCAATGTTGGTGTTTACTTTTTCTCAATGGCCAGAGATTCAAGTGAAGCCTTAGAAGAAGCAAAATGGCTTGTAAACGTTGTAAAAGACTATGACATAACGTACCCTTTAGCAATTGATATAGAAGTATTTAATCAAAATCGTCTAACTGGAATTAGCTATAGTACAATGACTGATAATGCCTTAGTATTCTGTGAATACGTAAAAAAAATGGGTTACACTCCTATGATATATAGTTATGCTAACGCTTTTACTAAATTCTTTAATACAGCTAAATTTTCTAATCAGCGAATTTGGTTAGCTCAATACAACGACACAGTAACATATCGTGGAAAATATCATATGTGGCAATATACAAGTGATGGTTCTGTACCAGGTATTAATGGCCGTGTTGATATGAATGTTGCTTACTTTAGTGTAACTAACGATGTAACTAAATCTACTAGCGTAAATGGAATAAATAATGCTGGTAATTTACCTCAAATAGAATTCATTAATATGAATATGCCAACTAACCTAACAAAAACAGTTATGTTAAGAAGTAGCCCTTATACAAACCTTCCTAATAAAGCAGGTACAATGGATTCCACAACAAACATAATAGTAACAGGAATGTCTGATGACTTCATTCGTATCAAATATAACTCAGATACTTTCTATATTAACGATACAGAATGCTTTATAATAAATAAAGAAGAAGTCCAATTTAAAGAACAATCTTTATTAGTAAAATTATCTAAAGAAGTAACTCTTCTAAGAGAACCATACGATTATCTAAAAAATAATATTGTAAAACAATTAAAAGACGAAGAAATAACTATTACTGGTACCAATCCTTCATACGTCAGAATAGAATATGAAAAAGAAACATATTACATTAAAGACACTGACTTTTATACTATATTAAAAGATAATAATGAAGATCAAGTAGAAGAAAAAGAAGAAACACAAGAAAATAAAGTAGAAAATGAAAAAATACCTAACCAAGAAACAACATTATTAGAAGATACTTCCAACTCAAAAGAACTAAATTAGTTCTTTTTATTTTTCCCTATAACACTACCTAATATAGTTGTAATAAAAATAATTACATAATATATAATCTTTTTTAAAGTTATACGATAACTTAAAAATAATAATGATAATAAATAAAATATTAAAACATTTAT
>DEUO01000016.1:437-6558 GCA_002362595.1 Caryophanales bacterium UBA3260 | reverse complement strand
AACACTATTTGACAAAGAACCGTTTATTTCTTTGCCCCTAATTTTAATTCAGTAGTTTTAGTATTACCATTTCTTATGTATTCAATTACTATTGTATCTCCAACTTTATATTTATATAATTGATATCTTAATGTAGCAATATCTTTTACTTCTACATCATCCATCTTTTTAATTATATCTCCTCTTTTTAATCCTGCTACATCAGCAGATAACGATGGTTCTACAGATTCAACTACTACACCATCTTGCATATCTATTCCATATCTAGTAACAGCAGCAGCTGTATTAGCGTTAGCAAGAGATGCCCCAATATAAGGTCTTGTAATATCTTCTCCATTTATTATTGCATCTGCATAACTAGCAGCTTCTTCAATTGGTATTGCAAATCCCATTCCTTCTATTTTATCACTAGCTAATTTCATATTAGTAACTCCAATAACTTGACCATTTATATTACATAAAGGTCCACCTGAATTACCATTATTTATCGCCGCATCAGTTTGTAATACTTGCATTATCCAATCATTCATCGCACCAGAAACAGATACAGCTACTTCACGCTCTTTACCGGAAATAATACCACGAGTTACACTATAAGAAAAAACAGAATAATCTAAAGGACTTCCTATTGCAAAAACAGTATCTCCTACTCTTGTATCTACATTATTACCAACTTCTATAACTGGATAATTCTTAGAAAGCTCAATTGATAATACACAAATATCTGCATACTTATCGCCATTTTCTAATTTTGCTATTACTTCTGATTCGTCAGCAAACTGAACTTTAATCTGATCTCCGCCTTCAATAACATGATTATTAGTAATAAAATAATATTTACCATTTACTTTCTTATAAATAAAACCAGTTCCAGTTGCATACAACTGATTATTAACATAAGTCTTAATAACAACAACAGAATCATGTACCTTATCAACTGCATCAGCAATTCCCTTATCAGTAACAGTTACTTCCTTCTCTGTCTTAGTAATATTAGTTGTAGAATCTATTAATAAATTAGGAAATGCTTTAAAAACACATACACATCCTACAATACCTATTAATACTGAAAATAAAGAAGTAATAATAACTATTTTAACAAGCTTTTTACCAATATCATTCTTATTAGACAAAGAATCATCCCCTGTATTATTTACATTATAATTATTATACTGATTATAATCCATGAGAATCCATCCTTACTATATCTCTAAAATTAGTAGGAAATCCCATTCTATCTAAAACTTTATCTATTTCTATAGTTTTCAACTTACCATCTAACATATCTAATTCATAAGATAATTCATTAATTAATAGAGTAAAATCTTCTTCTCTTAACAATTGACGTAATATAATTACTAAAGCAAATAAATCATCTTTACCATAAATATATTCACCATCTAATTTTTCTATACCTAAGCGATAATGATATTTAGTATCATCTATGACACGTTGTGTTCTATGATCATACATAATATCTTCATGAGCACACAAATTTCTAAAATTAGCCATTATCGGAAAATAATCCATTAAATTTTCTGGAGATACTCCATAAACTTCTGCTATCTCCTTTTGATCTTCTCTCTTCATAATTGTAAATAATTCTGATATTAAACCAAATGATAAAACCTTTACAACTACCCAAAAAGGTACATAACCATAATTACTAATATAGTGCATAGTTGCTGAATGTTGACCACCATTTATTCTTATCTGCCTTTTAATTTTTTTTAGCAAATCATTAACTTGTCTAGCTTTTTCTCCAGATCTATCGAAGTTAGAAGGATTTAAATAATCTTTTTCTTTAATACCATACTTTCTAGATAACTGATATGAAAATATACTTTTAGCATTATTCTCAACAATTAATATATTCTTAAAAAATATATTTCTAATCTGTCTATCAAAATTAAACATTGCATATAATTCTTTAAAATCAGTACCAGGAATAAACATTCTATCTTTTTCAGATTTCAAAAACAAATGTCTATAGCCGCTAATAAAAAAGTAATTTTCTCTTAATAATACATTTCTTGCATAATCAATATCATCTAGTTTTAAACCCTTACTTTTAAGGATTTCTATTTGTTCATCTATATTCTTAAATGTCTTTATCACTAGCATCACCCTATTATCATCATAATTATAACATAATTAAATAATGTTTTGAATGAAATTTTTTAAAGTATACATTATGTTATAATATACATGAGGTGAAGTAAAATGCCATCTATAACAACACACCACTACTTTGCACAAGATGTGTTAAAAGAACTTCCAGATAATATTAAAAAAACTATAAAAAATGAAGAATTAATATATAGTACTTTTGCACAAAGTCATGACTATTTATTTTATTATACTTTTGATATTAAAAACTTTCGTCGTATTCGCGAACTCGGTCACCGAGCTCATCACGAACATACTAAAGATTATTTAATCAATATTGTAAAAGAAATTAAAAATAATCATTTGGAAAATAATCATCAAGTCATCGCTTATTTATATGGTTCAGTTACTCATTACTGTCTTGATTCTACTTGTCATCCTTATATTTTTTATAAAACTGGAATCTATCGCAAAAACAATCCAGAATCAAAAAAATATCGTGGTGAACATAATCATATGGAAAAAGATTTAGATGCTATATATTATGAACTTAATACTCATAAAAAATATAATAAATGTAACATTTCTAAAGATATTATTAAAAAACCTATTTTTAATAAAGAATTAACTAATACTATAACTAATGTATATAAAGAGACATATAATGAAGATAATATAGGTATTTATTTTAATAAAAGTATAAAACATTCTAAAATAATATTATCTCTTGCCGTTAATGACTCTCTTGGTATTAAAAGAGCCATCTATAAATTTATTGATTTTATAACTAATCATCATTTCGGTTATATTCAATCATTTAGTACCCATATTCTTAATCCTGATTTAAACTATCTAAACATTGAAAAAAAAGAATGGAATCATCCTAGCGGCAAACACGTAAAATACAATTCTTCATTCCCTGAATTATATGAAATAGCATTACAAAAATCTCTTAATATGATTAAAACTTTAAACGATGTTATCTTTAATAATAAAGATATAAAAATATTAGATAAAGTAATCCGTGATGTAGACTATTCAACAGGAATGCTCATTAAAGATAATCTTCGTATGGATTACTTTGAATAACAAAAGATCTGATATCAATCAGACCTTTTTTATTTAACCACAACTCTATCCATTAACTTTTTATTCATAATATCTATATCTTCTTCTCTAACATTAATTATAACCTTAGTATTAATTATCTCATGATATTTATCTAAAAAATCATATATACTATCTAACATTATATCAATATATTTATCTCTATCTTTTTCAATTCCAATACATGGTATTACAACACTTCTAATAATATTATTTTTTACACAATCTAAAATATTCTTATAACTATTCTTTATATCTTCTATATAATTTTTACTTCTACCATCTGGAGTAATAACATGAATAATAAAATCACATGGTAAATTATAAGAACGGGTAATTAATAATTCTGATTCTTTAAGAATATTACCATCTAATATATCTCTACATTTCTTTTTTAAACGCATTCCACTATTTAATACTACTTTATCTACATTAACATTATAATCAACTAAGTTTTTCAGTGATGTAAAATGAACAATAGCATCTGCATATATTGAAGTTACGTCTTCACTCCAAACTGCTATCATATCACTATATTTAATATTTTTTACTAAAGACTCTCCAATATTTTTCAACTTATCAGCATCAGTTAACTTTCTATTTAATAATTCATATCTTAAATACATATCTTCTGCTTCTAATATATCTTTAGGTACATCACTTAAATCATAAGTTTTAACTATCTCTTTCCATAACTTTATTTTTTCATTTAATCCTTCTGGAATACTTTTTTTATCTTTTATAAAATAACTTAATATTCTATCTAATACTATATTTTTGTTCATATAATCACCATTACTTTAATTATATATAACATATTAGTAATATTCAATTAAAGCTTGTATTATAGTATCAACCACTTTACTTTGATATTCATCATTATTTAATAAATATCTTTCCTTTTTATTTGATAAGAATCCGCATTCTATTAATAAACCTTTTATATTCAATTGTTTATACATATAAATAGTATCTTGTATTTCTTTAGCTTTCATAGGACTCTTTAATTCTTCATTAAACTTCTTTTGCATAACTTTAGCTAATTGCTCATTATCCTTCGTATAAAATACTTGTGCTCCATAATATTTATTATCACTTAAATAGTTAATATGTATACTTAAATACATATCTGCATTACTTTCATTTATTAAATTTATTCTATTATCAAAATCACTCTTTTTTCTTCTATCTATATTTGGAGAACTTAAATCGAAATCGCCATCTCTAGTTAATATAACTTCTACTCCTTGTTTTACTAATTCGTCACGTAATTTTAATACTATATTTAAGTTTATATCACTTTCATATATACCATTAACCATTGTTCCTTTATCTTTACCACCATGTCCTGCATCTAAAATAATTACCTTACCCATTAATTTATTATCAAGTTCATGCCCCAAAGATAAAGTAGCTGTTAATAACATCACAATTATCAACAACAAAATAAAATATGTCTTTTTCATATTTAATATTATTCAATTAAAAAAAGAATATACTAAAATATTCTTTAATCGCTATATTTACTTGTTATTCCAAAATATTCTTCTAATGATATCCAATCACCATTATTATACAATTTTTCAGCTAATTCATTACCAACATATCTTAAATGCCAAGATTCGTATTTATACCCTGTATATTTTTCTTTACCTTGAGGAAATCTTAATATAAAACCATATTTATATGCATTATCATTAACCCATTTAGCTTCTTTTGTCTTTGTAAAATCATCATTAATTGAGTTTAAATCAAAAGCCAATCCAGTTTGATGATCACTATGACCTGCTCTTGCTGAATAAGTATCAGCAGCTTTTTTACCATCTCTCTCGACGTAATTATTATATAAAGATTTTTGTAAATTATAAGGCCTATATCCACTTTGTATACATATACCTAATCCTAAACTAGCCGCATCATCTTTCATTTTCAACCATGAATTATATGCTTCTTTATCTATACAAGTTTGACAATTTGTTTTAACATCAACTGCTGATTCATAAGTATTTTTAGGAACAAAATTTTTAGGCAAAGCATATGTTTTATTAACTATAAGTATCTCATCAATATAAAATACTCCATTTATCTTTTTAATATCAAATCCTTTACTAGTCTTTCCTATTACTCCATTATTACTAGAAGGTTTCGCTGAAGGCTTAGTAACTTTTTTCTCTTTAACCACTAAAGTAAAATCTCTTCTAGTTACGTTACCACTACTATCTTCTGCTACATATTCTAATTTATATGTACCAGGTTTATTAAAGCCATATTCACCTTCAACCTTAACATCTATCTCCTCTAATGAATTATCACTAACACTTACATGCTTAAATAAGTTAATATTTTCATCTTGATTTGTAACTACCTCTTCATCATATTCTATTATTGGAGCTATTGTATCTACTACTTTAATAGTACATTTAAATTCTTTTTCTTCACTCTCTATTTCATATAATATTTTTACTTCTATATCTCCTATTTTATTAGTGCTTATTACATCATCACTATTTAATACTTTATATCTATTGTCTTTACTTATTATATCTTCTACTTTAATTTCGCTTGTAGCTGATGCTGCATTCTTAATTTCCTCATTTACTGCAGAATTAACAGCTTCATTAATTGCTTTTGTTTCGTCTTGTGATAAGTCAAGCTCCACTTTAGTTGCTTCAGCAATTTGTTTATTTACCATTACTGATTTTTTCTTTATTGAATTTTTTAGGGCTCCATTTTCTTTAAATAGTACCTCTGCTGTCTGACCTTTAGATAAAATATTTGCTTTTTCTAATCTAGCAGAAAGCTCACTAATAACATAATTTACTGATTTTTCATCGTCCATGTCAACTTGTGAACCATTAGACATTTCTACAATTATGTTTTCCATTTCTCTATTTATTTTAGCAAC
>DEUO01000016.1:0-177 GCA_002362595.1 Caryophanales bacterium UBA3260 | reverse complement strand
CATTTTAGCAACATCTACATCTGTCATAGGTCTTTTGTGTATCTGCACATTAGGATCACCAGTTGATTCTAAAGGAATTTCTTTTACTAAATCTTTAGCTTTTACATCAGATTTTTCATCTTTACTAATTTTTGTAAATTGTTTTGTTTTTGGATCATATATATAACCTAATTCAAA
>DEUO01000006.1:17530-17800 GCA_002362595.1 Caryophanales bacterium UBA3260 | reverse complement strand
AAGCATTAGGAAACCATTCCCTAAACAAGAAACTTAATACATCTAAAAATGGTGATATAATAACAAATAAATATAATAAATATTCTATTTTAAAATCTTTTATCTTCTTCATTAAATCCCTACTTTACAAACAATCTTATATATAAATAAGGACTTACCTTATATACTATTTTCTTTATCTTTCTAGGTAATGTATCACTAATTAAATTATCTCCTACTTTTTTTGCTTTTAATTCGTCTACATAATCTAGAAAGATAAAGAAAATAGTA
>DEUO01000006.1:0-17329 GCA_002362595.1 Caryophanales bacterium UBA3260 | reverse complement strand
CTATACTTTTAATTCTTGTAATCAAAGAATTAGCAATATAACTTTTATAAAGTATTATTCCATAATTTGAAACATTTTTATCTTTATTTATGAATTCCATTAATCTATCATAATGAAATAAACAATCTTCATTTTTCTTAATAACTTTATCTTTATTATTATTAGTCATAATACTATTTTCCCTTACAAAATAATTATATCCTGCATAATCTATAGATGTTACTAAATTAGCTCTCATATAAACATATGGTGTTAACCCAAAGTCTTCATGGATTTTTCCTTTAGCATAATTAAATTTATTTTTTATCCAAAACTCTTTTCTATAAGCAGCTGACCACGCTGTAACAAACCAACTATTTTTTAATAGTATAGAAAATGCTTCTTCTCCACTAACATTTTCAAACATATCAGAAGCGTCGATCGTTTTTTGTGTATTTTCAATTTTAACTATTTGATATCTAACAATATCTACTTCTTCACATATTACCTCATTAATTTTTTCTAATAATTCACAATTAATAGAATCATCACTATCAACAAAAACTAAATAATCTCCTTTAGCTTTACTAACTCCGTAATTTCTTGCATCAGAAAGACCACCATTCTTTTTTATAAATGATCTTATTCTTTTATCTTTCTTAACATATTTATCTATAATATCTTGCGAATTATCAGGACTTCCATCATTAACTACTATTACTTCAAAATTATCATATGTTTGATTAAGTATACTATCTAAACAATCACCTATATACTTTTCTACATTATAAACAGGAACTATAATACTAAATTTTACCATATTACCACCTACATTAATTTTATCATAAATACCATTAAACAAAAAGAAAAAGGCAAATAACTACTGCTTTTTGCCTTTTTTATCATGTAAAAATAATATATCTGTTTTAAGTACTAAGAACAATAACAATATCATTAAAGAAACATAAATCATCATTGCCATCTTTTGATCACCTAATACAAAGAAAATTGTTACACAAGCAAATAATATATTTATAGCATATATAATAAGTACTGTTGCTCTTACACTAAATTTCATTTTTAATAATTGATGATGGAAATGATCTTTATCAGGCGTTCCAATATTCTCTCCCTTAAGTAATCTTCTAAATATTGCAAGTAATGTATCAAATATTGGAATAGCAAGTATTACAATAGGAATAATTAAAGTAGTAAGTGTTGCTCCTTTAAAACCTAATAAAGCTATTATACTAATCATAAATCCTAAAAATAAACTACCAGTATCACCCATAAATATTTTAGCTGGATTAAAATTATGTAATAGAAATCCTAATGTAGATCCTAACATAATAAGAGATAATATTGTATCTAGACCTTGCATTTTATTTAATATAAATGCAATTATAGCAATCGTCGCAAAATATATTGAAGCTACTCCAGAAGCAAGTCCATCTAATCCATCTATTAAATTAATTGCATTAGTTATTGCTACAATAAATAGTATTGTAACTAAATAATTCAATGGTGTTGGAAAATCAATATTTAACCCTAAAAAATCTATATGATCTAGAACTATATTTCCGTAAAAAACTATTATACATCCTGCTAATATTTGAAATAAAAACTTTATTTTAGCTCCTATAGGTTTAATATCATCAAATATTCCAATAAGTACTATAAGAAAACTACCTATTAGAATAGATAACATTTGATTAGACATTCTTGCAAATAACATATAGCCTATCAAAAAAGCACCAAAGATAGCTAAACCGCCCATTCTAGGCATTGGTTTAGTATGCACTTTTCTTTCGTTTGGATAATCCATAGCACCACAATGTTCTGCTATTTTCTTTACAAGTGGAACAATCAAAGCACTAGCTAAAAAAGTAACTAACACTATTAAAATTATATTGTGTCCATTAACTGTCAAATTCATAAAACCACCTATTTCTATTATACCTTAGAACTACAAAAAAAAGGAAGAAATATCTTCCTCTTTATAATTATTTACGTTTTTTCTTATTCTTCTTATTCATCTTAGAATAATTATTACTATAATTATTATTACTATGTTCATTAACTTTTTCAATATCTTCTACTTCTTCTTTTTCATCCACAATTACTGGATGTTCTTCTGTCCTAAAAAAGTCCTCTTGCATTTTTTTAAGCTCATCTTTTTCTTCTTGTCTTTTCATTTTTTCTAAACGTCTAAGTTCTCTTTTTGACATTGATTGATTTACAGGTTCACTTATCAATTTTTGTGTAAATGTAACAGTATTAGTTTCTTCTTTCTTTACATTATCAGATTCATTGTTTTCCATAATATCTTCAATATCTATATCTTCTGCTTCTATATCTTCTTTTTCATCATTATCTTCTTGTACTTCATTATTATTAGAAACAACCTCATCATCCTCATCAAAAGACTTATCATTAGCTTTAGCAATATTATTAATTATTTCTTCTTCTACATTAGTAATAACTTTTTCTGGTTCTTCTTTATTTTCTTCTTCGCTATCAATATTTTCTTCTTTATTAGCTTCTCTTTGTAATCTTATTGTTTCTTCTAATTCTTTTAATTCATCATCTTTTAAATCAGAAAAACTCTCAAATCTATTAGCTATTTTTTGCTCTCTTTTTTCTTTCTTCTCTTCAATAAGACCAATAAGTTTTTCATTCTTCTTCCTTATCTTAGAATTACTATTCATCAGTAATATCATTAAAATAATAGCTATTCCACTAATTCCCGCAAACACAATAGTTAATAAGAAATATAAATTATTTTCTTTCTTATCACTTTTAACTTCCATCTTATCATTATATCTTTGAAAAGTATTTTCTTTTGTATCATATAAATACCAAGCTTTTTCTCCATTAGTAGAATTCATACCATATATTAAAACATAATCTTCATTATTTTCATTAACATAACCTTTTATAGTATTATTATTTATAGTAACATCTTTTTCTTTATCAAAACCTTTTATTTTATTTTCATTATCTATAACTATAATATTTATTTCTGGAGCATTAACCTGTACATAAGGTATTATTGTATCATTATCATAACTAAAGAATTTAACATTTCCTTCATTATCTTTAAGTGCTATTAATGTATATCCAGTTATTTCACTTTTCCATGCCGGAACTTCTTCTCCATCAATTGTAATAGCAATCTCACCATAATAAGAAGGAACTTCTATACCTTCAACTTTTCTTACAACACTATATTCTTCATTATTATATGTTCTTTTTATTGGATTTAATTCTTTTCTATTAACATTAATAACATATGTTCTTTTATTACCTTTTTCAGCTGTTACAACTATTTCAAATTTATTATTGCCTTCTAATAAATTTTTTTCACCAACACCATTAACTCTAGCTGACGAATCTTCTTTTGTTGCATTAATATTAATAGTACTTACTTCATTTTCAACTTCTAAGCTATATTCTGAAGTATTTTTATTAAAAGCAGGACTAATTGTATAATCAGTTACACTTAAATCTTTAAGATAATCATTTGTACTATAACTAGCTTGTATTTCACTTTGTGTTCTTGCCTTTATCGTAACTCCACCAACACTAGGATTTGTATTTTCTTCTGTAATTGTATCAAAAGCAGCTGCATTTTTTAAAGAAATTACTGATGTACCACTAGCTTTTGCCTTAAATGTATAAGTTTTTGTTGGACTTACTAAATTAACTACTCCATCATTAACACAAACTGCACCATCTGTAAGTGTTACCATCGCCTCATTATAAGAAAGGCAATACTCCCAAGCGCCAATCGTACCAGCTGCTGTTCCAACATTATTAACAGTTACAGTTACTTTAAAAGTATCTCCTACTGTAACATTAGTTTTATTAGATACAACACTAATACTTGATGCATTAGCAATCTCAAACATTGTTATTCCTAATACTAATCCAAACAATAAGCTTTTTATTCTTTTCATAACTTACCTCCTACAAAGTAGCAATACCCAAAAGATGCTTTTGTATTTTTAATAAATCTACTACATTTATTTTACCATCATAATTGGTATCTGCAGCATAAAATAATTCATTTTTTAAAATATCTATATTTAATATATGTTTTTGACACTTTAATAAGTCAACTACACTTATCTTACCGTCACCTTTTATGTCTCCTCTAACAGCAATAGTATAAGTAATAGAATCTTTACTTCCTTTAATTGTAATCTTATCTCCTGTACTAATTAATCCTGACTTTTTAGGGCTTCCTTTAGCATCAACAACACTTGCTGTACCTTTATTTGTTGTAACTGTTCTTACTAAAGTATCTACCTTTGTTCCTGGTACAATACCATACATTATTGTTCCATTAATTTTAACACCCATCTTAGATACAATATCACTTACTTTTATTTCATTAACTGGTTTTACTTGATTAACAACAACTGTATAAGTATTTTTAACATTACTTTCAGAAGTTACAATTAACTGTACTTTAGCAACGCCATTAACAAAATTTATTGTACCATTACCACTTACTTTAGCTCTAGAATCTTCTGCTATTCCTTCTATTTTAAAAGAATCTGCACTAGTTAATAAATTATATTGATACTCTAAAACATCTTTATCAAATCCTGTAATATTTTTTCCATCTACTTTTATCATACTTAAATTATTATTCCCGCTCTTATCTAAAGGTTGTTGTATATTTGTCATATTTTTATATACAGGTATTAAAAATGAAAATTTAGAATTTAACAAACTGCCTTTATTATAAGCATTATACATTTTATTAGATTCAGAAGATGGAGCATATATATTTGTCATATATTGATGTGTATACATACTATTGGAAAGACTAGATACATTAAACTTTTGAAAATATACTGTATTCTGTCCTTTATTTACATATGTTTTAGCTAAAAACTCAGATCCACCATATATTGCTTTTACAGGAGTATCCCATGGTCTACCATATTCTAACTCCCCACATTTTGTAACATCGTAATATCCTTTTCCATCCTCTTTAATTGTCATACACTCATCTGATGCTAAGAATCCTGCTGCATAAGCAAGTCCTCTTTGAACAGTTCCTGTATAATAACCAGATGCATAAGAACCTATGTTAAAGAAGTTATAATAACTATCCAGCGAAAAACCTTGTGATGAAGTTTTACCATTATCTGTTGTATAAGTACCTTTTACTGCAGAATAAGTACTCTTATTAGCTCCTTCTTGAGCACTTCTTGCCATAACATGAACTGGATTAATACTATTTTCTAAACCAGCTTTCTTAAAATCTTCTAAGAACCCTGCTAAATGACCATTTTGACCAGATATAGATAATAAAGTAGTATCATTAACAATATCTTTTGATTTAGCTAAATCTAAATATTGAAATATTTCATCTAAAAACATACTATTTCTTGGATCCATAAAAGATGCAATAACATTAGATTTAATAAAATAATAATCTCCCTCTATAGGATTTGAACTAGACCAATAATTAGAATTAGACGTCTGTAAAACAACTTTTCCCTGTTCCTCAGAAGCAACTTCTTCAATTGTATGATTTATCATATCTGGATTGAATTCCCATAAAGGATATTTACTATGAACATAATATAAATAAGGACAATAACTATCTGGAAAACCTTTTCCCTTTAAAACATCACAATAATTTTTATAAGTTTCAATACCTGCTATATCAGAAGTACTAATATTAATATCAATATTAGTAAGTAATCCACTACAAATATAACCTTTTTTACCATCATATTCTATTTCATATACATTCTTACAATAATTATTTATTTGATTACTAACTAAATTATTTACTCTAACTCTAGTACCATAAGCTAATTCAGTTGCTTTAGCTCCATTCTTAACATTCTCGCCATATACAACGGCTGCATCAGCGTGAATAATTCCATTAAAAGGAAATACTTCTGATGCACTAACTGCCTCCAATTTAAAAGATAATAAAGAAAATCCAGTAATAAATAAAACTACTAATAACAATTTTAGAAAAATTATCAATGTTTTTTTCATTACTACTCCTCCTTTATTTACATTATACCAATAAAATTATACCATAATTATACCCTTACATAAACCCTACTAATGTATAGGAATGTAAAGTTACATCTTTCTTAATTACTCATTTGTTACAAGTCCTTATTTATGATATAATTAAAGACAGAAATTAAACAAAAAGGGTGATATTGTGAAAGTACTAAAAAGTAAACTTAAAAAAGTACATATCGTAAAAAGAATATTCTTCTTTCTATCAATAATTATATACATTGCTACATATGGTCTGTTTGTCTTTAGTATCTTAAAACTTAAAAATGTTGAAAACTTAATAAGATATATCATTATTGGTTTCTTTGGCTTATGGCTATTAATATACATTCTATCTGGACTTATAACCATGTTAGCTAAAAAAACTAAAACTTTTATATTTATTACATTAATAACTCTTATATTTAGTATAGGTTTTGGTGGAATATCATATTTCATTAATAAAGAATTTGGTATCCTACAAAAAATAAACAATAATAAGATTATATATACTTCTAATTTAATAACTTTAAAAGAAACAGTCTTCTCTGATGGTCTTACTATTGGTATGATTGAAGCAGAAGATGATATAGAAGGAAATATTCTAGCAAAAAAACTTATAGAAGAAAAAAATTTATCTAATAAAATTCAAACATATGAAGATTATCATTCTATGATATCAGACCTTTATAAAGGAAAAATTGGTGCTTGCTTCGTATCAAGTAACTACGCCATAAATTTTTCTAACGAAGTATTTGAAACTCCTAAAGAAGGAGAAGCAAATCTTCCAATAGATCAAAAAGTAAAAGTAATATTTGAATATAGTGAAGAAAGAGAAAATCAAGATACTGTAGTTTTAAAAACTAAACCTACCAAGAAATTAACAGAACCATTTAGTATCCTTGTAATGGGTGTAGATTCTACTCTTAATGGTCTAAACAAAAACCAAGCATTTAATGGAGATACTTTAATCCTTGTTACATTTAATCCAGCAAACCTAACAACAACTATGTTCTCTATTCCTCGTGACTTATATGTACCAATTGCATGTAATCATAACCGATATGCAAAAATTAATTCATCTGCTGCTTATGGTTCAAGTTGCGTAATAAATACAGTTCAACAATTAACAGATATAGACATTGACTATTATGTAAAAATTAACTTTACTGGAGTAGTTGATTTAGTTGAAGTACTTGGCGGTATAACAGTTAATGTTGAAGAGCCAGATTTCAATAAAAATAGTGGTGTTGATTGTGGAGTAAATACAGTTTGTGAACAAAACTCTAAAAGACAATTTGGTAAAAATATGATTTATATTAAATCAGGAGTTCAAAATCTAAATGGTGAACAAGCTCTAGCATATGCACGTAATCGTCACCAATATGCGGCATCAGATATAGCACGTAATCAACACCAACAAGACGTTATAGTTGCTATAGCTCAAAAAATGAAAGAATTATCAACTATTAAAGACTTCCAAAATGTCTTAGATACTGTATCAAATAATATCGAGACAAATATGACTCCAGAACAAATATTATCATTCTATGATGTAGGTAAAAACATGTTAATCAATTCAAGTAGTAATGCTTTATCTATTAAAAAAACATCATTATCATATAAAAATTTACAAGTATGGTTACCAAATTCAGATATGTTTACAAGTGCTTTAGATTACTATCCTGAATCATTAGAAGCAATTACAAAAGCAATGAAAGTAAACTTAGGATTAGAAAATTCAAACGCGAAACCTATAAAAACATTTAGCATATCATATAATGAAGAGTACACTACACCAATTATTGGTAAAGGTTTAACAGGTGGTACAACACTACAATTAGTAAAATCATTTGTTGGTGATAACCAATTTAATGCAAACTCATGGTGTTCACAAGTTGGTATTCATTGTTCATTTGAAAAAGTAACAGATAGTGCCAGCGAAGGATTAATTATTGACCAATCAGAACATATCGGAACACTTATCAAAAATATCAATTCAATGACTTTCAAAGTAAGTGACGGAAAAGGAACAAGTCATATAGAAACACCTGATGATGAAGATCCTAACGAAAAAACTGATAAAGATAAAGAAAATCAAGATAAGGACAAAGACAAAGATAAAGAGAATCAAGATAAAGATAAGGATAAAGATAAAGAAAATCAAGACAAAGACAAAGATAAGGACAAGGACAAACCAAATCCTGAAATACCAGGAACACCTACTATACCAGATAAACCTGAAGATGAAACAACTATTACAGAATAAAAGTACCTTTGTAAGGTACTTTTATTAAATAAGGAGTGAAATAATGCATAATGAAACATTCTATACTAATAAAGATATAAATGACTTTAAAATAGCTATTATTAGTGATATACACTACTATCCTGAATACAAACAAAAAATATTTGATAAAGTAATAAACCAAATGCAAAAAAATAAACCTGATTACATAACAATTACTGGTGATATTCTCGATTCATCAAATACTGAAGACTTAGATAAACTAGAAAATTTCATAAAAGAACTATCTAATATCGCCAAAACATTTATTGTATTAGGAAATCACGATCAAAAAAAAGGACATATGCATCATTGGTCTAATTATAATAATGAAAAACTAGAAAAAATGCTAAACAATATAGAAAACGTCTACTTTCTAAAAAACAATCAAGTAACAATAAACAATATAACATTTTATGGTTTTAACCTATCTTATCATCACTATGAAATAGTAGACGAAACATATGAATCATTCTGTAAAGAAATAAAAACAATAACTCCTAAACTATCTGATTCCACATATAATATAGTTTTATTTCATAGTCCTATAAACATCTATAACTTTATAAGAAATAATCCTGAACATAATTTAGCCAAAAGTGATTTAATCTTATCAGGACATATGCATAATGGATGTCTACCATTCATTATATCTTATCCTTTAAATAAAATCTTTAAGTCATCACGAGGCTTAATCTCCCCAGATCGAACTTTATTCCCTAAGCATGCTCAAGGACGTATATACGAAAGAGATGGATACGTATATGAAGGCTTAACCAAATTAAGCAATTCTACTCGCTTCTTTCATAAATTTGATTCCCTATTTTCTAAAAATGTTGAATTCATAACAATTAAACACAAATAAAAAAGTATAAATTCTTATACTTTTTTTATTATTCAGAATAATCAGGTTCTAAAGTAGGTTGATAATCAACTACACTCCAACGCATTCCGTCTTCTTTACATACCATTACAGTACCTTCAGTATCATATCCCATATCTTTCTCATAAGTAATATTTAATTTAACCTTATAAGCAAAAACCGTTTCTTTACCTAATCTATAATCTGCTTCTTCACTAGATATTATTTTAACTTCTTTAACTAAAGGCAATTCTTGTTTTCTATCACCATAAGTATTATCTTCTAATTGTGAATATATCGTCTCAACAACTTTCTGTGCAAATACCTCTGCTCTAGGTCCAGCATAATAGAATTCATATCCACCTACATCAAGATTATTAATCTTTGTTTTCATAGAATATAAATCAATAACAAACATCTTAGCTACTTGTGCAGCATAAGCCTTCTCATCTACTTTATCATTATTAAGTATTTTCTTTAACTCTTCAAATTCACTCTTATAATAACTACTATCTTTATCTGTTAAAGTATAATTATAACCATCTAAACTACTAAGTACTTTAGGTACTGTTTTAGGTTTAGTATCATCTACATCAAACTTCTTATACAAGAAGAAAGATAATCCACCAATAACAATTATAAATAATAATACAAGTATAAACTTCTTAACTTTATTCTTCTTCTTTACTTTTTCTGTCTTTATTTTTCTTACCATATTATCCCTCTCTATTCTCTACAATAATATTATCAGCTTCTTTTTGAATTAAATCATGAACTATAATTCCATTAGAAATAGTTAATCTATCTTCAGCATATTTTTTTATTTTAGTTATATAATCTTCATCAATAACAATAGAAGGCGTTATCTTATTTGTTTTACCACTTGTATTATTACTATCAACACTACCAGTATCATTACTAATTAAAGGTATATAATTACCAGAAGTATTATTATAATAAACTTTATTTGTAACAAAATTACCATTAGGGAATATTACAACATTATCTTCCTTAATAGAATATATATCATGACCTAAAGCATACTTATACTCAAAATTCATCATATTACCTAGTGTAGGTAATATATCATACATACCCATTGTATTAGAATTAACAGACTTTATCTTTTTAGCTATTTTCTCATTTTTAGTCCATATAATTAATGGAGTTTTTTTATTTAACTCATAAGCAAAATTATCAAAATCAACATATAAAGGATCTCCCTCTTCATATAACTCTCCTGTTTCTACATTATAGTTATAATAATATTGATATTCTTTTCTACCTATTCTTGCATCATGATCACCATATAATACAAACACTGTATTTTCATAATGATCACTTTTATTTATATAGTCAAAGAAAGTACCTAAAGCTAAATCTGCATAATGCGCACTTACAAAATAATTGCCTAATTCAGTATCTTTTAAATAATCATCAGTAACAACTTCTTCCCTTTGTGTTTCTGAATTAATTTTTTTATAAGTATTAGTTAATTTTAAAGATCCTAATGAATTATACAATTCAGGATTAAATGGAGTAGCATAATATGGTGAATGATTCGATAATTGTATCAAAGTACCCATATAATTTTCATGTTCATCTTCAATCTTTTCTAACTTAGATTGTAATTGTAAAAAGAAATCATAATCACTTAAACCTAATCCTACCCATCTAGGATCATTCTTATCAGTTACATCAAATTCCTGCTTAAATATCATCTCTTCATACCCTAAATTAGGATGCATAACTCTTCTATTCCACATTGAATCTCCATTAGCATGAGAACTAAAAGTATAATATCCTTTTTCTTTAAGAAGTTTAGGAATAGTTACATAATTTCTATCAGAATAACTAACAAAAACAGTTCCACTATTAGATGGCATTAAAGATGTATTCAAAGTAAATTCTGTATCACTACTAGTACCAATACTTATCTGAGGATAAAAATTATCAAAATACATACCTTCTTTAGATAAACGATTAATAGTTGGTGTAATCTCCTGATTATTTATTTTTAAATTAACTAAGAAATTCTGAATACTTTCCATGTGTATAAATACTATATTCATTCCTTCTAAAACACCAGTATATTTATTAGTATCATATTTATTTTCTTTCCATAATTCGCCATAAAATTCTTTAAATTTTCTAGCAGCTTCATCATATCCAAACAATGAATTAACTTTAGGAGCTAAACTCTGTATCAAATCATTACCTTGATATAATATAATACCAAATCTTTGTACAACTAATTCTCTATTCCATTGCTTTACTAATCTACTGACATCTGTACCAGTAATATTAACTAAAGTAAAACATAATACTATAACACCTGCTAGTATAGTAGAAGTAAACATTTTCTTTCCATTTTCTATCTTACTAACAAATACATAATAATTACCTTTTTTCAACTTAGTATGAATTAATATATATAAAGCTGGAAATATAATATATATAAAATCTATCCATCGAAATTTTTCAATCAATGAATCTCCTACTTCTCCAACTAATCCTAACTCTGCAAGTAAACTAAACGAAGCAAAAGAAGTATAAAAAACATAATATATCGAATTAATTACACACATTACTGTTATAATAAAAAGCCATGTAAAATAATAATTAAATTGCTTTTTCGGATTTATAAAATATCCGAAAGATCCTATTATAATAAGTAAAGCTAAATCACATATAAATGGTTCATAAGGTTTATAAGAACCTGTTGTCTTAACAGTAAAATATCTAATTAAAATCGTTTCTATAAGACCAAATACAACGAAAGTTAAAAATAATCTATTAGATGATAAATATTTAGATACTTTTTTTCTTATTTTCTTTAGAATACTAACTAAATTCTTTTTCAAGTTTATCCCTTCTTACTTAAAAGATTATACCATATTTTAGCATTCCATATCAATATTATAAACTTTATTATACATTTAAGTAACTTTTACTTGAATTTTATCCAAAATAATGATATTATCAATTTACATGCAGGTGTAGTACAACGGTTAGTATGCGACCTTGCCAAGGTTGAGATGGCGGTTCGATTCCGCTCACTTGCTCCAGTGACGTTTCTGTTCGAACTTTTATAGTTTGAACTTGAGATACATATCAATCCGTTCGGGTTGATTTTTTTGTGTTTACAAAAGAATTAATAAGGAAAGGATGTGATTTTTATGATAAAGTTTACTACACAAGAGTTAGAAATGGAAAGTAATCTTAAACAACGTATTGAGTTTATTTGTGAGTTTTGCCATACTACACCAAAGATTATCAATGGTAGTATCAAACGAATAAACAATACTAACTTGAACTACCTAGAACCACATAAAATCATTATAAACAATACTACTTTTCTAGCATTTAACTATTCTACTGATATTTATGTAGGTAATTTAAGTAAAAAGATTAAATTAGTAGAACTTGAAGATTACATAAAGAATATGGCTTAAACACTAATGAGTTTTGCAAATGATATTGACTTTTTCTCTTTAAAACCTTATCATATAAAGCGAAAACAAGGGGAATTTACATACCAAATCTTTTTAATGGGGTTATGATTTGGAAGTACACAATTTAAAAACATAAGTTAAAGAGATAAAGGTAGTAGATGTATCTATGGGCTTTTATCTCTTATTTTTTTAGAAAGGATGTGGAATAATTATGAACGAAGAAAAGAAATTATGTGGACTATATTTGAGAGTAAGCACGGAAGATCAAGCACGTGAGGGTTTTAGTTTACCAGAGCAAAAAGAACGACTAGAACAATTTTGTAAGTTTAAAGATTATGAGATAGTAGATTATTACGAAGATGCTGGTATAAGTGCTAAAACAGGCAATTTAAGACCTGAATTTGAAAGACTTAAAGAAGATATTAAAAGTAAGAAAATCAACACCATAGTTGCTTTAAAACTAGATAGAATAACTAGAAGTATCTTTGACTGGGAAAAGTTAATGACATTTTTAGAAGAAAATGATGCTTACCTAGACTGTGCTAATGATGAAATAAATACTACTAATGCTAATGGTAAGATGATTTCAAGACTTTTAATGAGTGTTAGTCAAAATGAAATAGAAAGAACAAGTGAGAGAACAAAGATAGGTTTAGCAGGTGCGATTAAGCAAGGACATATTCCAAGTCAAGCACCACTAGGTTATAAACACGAAGATAAGAAGTTAGTAATTGACTACTCTACTAAAGATATTGTAAAAAGAATATTTAATCTATATTATGAGGGTAATTCTTATCAAACTATATCTAATTTACTAAATGAAGAAAAGGTATTAGGTAAGAACAACTGGCGAGATTCTTCTATCACTGCAATACTTGAAAACGAAATATATAAAGGTGATTTCGTTCATGGTAAAAGAACAAAGCACCCTACTTATTACTTTGATGTTGTAGAACCTATTGTATCTAAAGAATTATGGGAAGAATGCCAAGTGCAAAAGAAAAAGAACTCACGTAGTTATCAAAGAACTTTAACTTATCTATATTTACAGAAACTAACTTGTCCTAAATGTGGTCGCTTAATGGGTGGAAAAGCCACAAAAAAGAAAAATGGTAATGTTTACTATTACTACTATTGTACTGACTGCAAAGTTAATTTAAAAGAAAATGTTATAAATGAATATTTTGATAATTTCGTACAGGAGTTAGTAGAATATGATAGTGTTGTTAATCAATTCTTCCTACCAATGATTAAACAAAAATTTGATGAACCTAGAGAACAATTAGAAAAGGAACTTTCAAAACAAAATGATAAACTAGAACGTATTAGAAAAGCATATATTGAGGGTGCATTTGATTTAAAAGTTTATAATGAAGAAAAAAAAATTGTTGAAGATGCTATCACAAAATTAAATGATGAACTAACTGATACCAATAGTTGTGAAGAACTTAACTTTACTCCACAAGATATACTTTTAAAACGAGATATTGATTATATTAACCGAGTTAAGTTAAAAGATGAATATAAGAAAAGAACTAAAACTTGGAAAGACTATACTAGAGAAGAAAAATCTGATTTAATTATGAGATATGTAGATGAGATAAAATTAAAACAAAGGAATAGTCTAATATACGTTGATGAAATACTATTTAGAGAAAGTATTTGCAAACCTTGTAATGAGTTATTTGATAAAGGTTATATTGATGTTAAAACCCCTGCTTTATTTGGTAATTTAGTTGGTGAACTCCGATTCAGTAATTATCTACCTGAAGAAGAAGTTGGTAAACACATAATGAGATTAAGGCAATACTATGATGTCGGTTATGAAGAAGCAACGTATTTTGTAGAAGATAGAGTTTTCTATTTTAACTTTATAAGAGATGACCGAGCAATAATAAGAGTATTCCCACTTGAAGATTATTGCAAGATAGACCCTGATATAAAAATGAAAGAGTATAAGTATGGAATTATCTATATTCGTGGTAAAGATGAATTTCAAATGCAAGATATAAATTCTGCATTTAACTATATACCTGATGAAACCAATGATAGTGTTATCTATATGAAAGAACCAATACCAATAGAAATAGGTGTTAAACCAGTAAATATGGAAACAATGAAAAATGATACTTCTAGTCAAGGGTAAATTTATTTACTCGTGAAACCCTTGACTAGAAATAATTAAATAAATAATGGAGCAAGTTTAAAACAAAAAAGTTTACTTTTCTTGTTTTAGACTTATCTATCATAAAAGATTTTTTGCTAACTTTTTAATGAAAAAAGTTATAACAAACGTGGCACGTTTTGTTGAACGAAGTTCAATGAAAGTGGCGATAGTTTGTTACCAAGACTTATGTAATTTTGTTTTATTGCGTTAGCTTTAAAACATTATGGAATAAGTCAAAAGGGTTCTAGGGAAGCCCTAGCCCACGAGGTAATTTTGATGGTACGTCAAAATACCTAGGGGGTTAAACATTTTGACAAAGCCAAAATAAGTTTAAAATAAGGAGTGTGATTTTATATATGGACTTTGAATATAAACGAGAATTTTATAATTTAAAATATGGTAAATGCCATCTAATTGATGAGAAAGAAAACTTGTATTTAATCTATGCTGATAATTGTTTTAATCACTATATCGTTTGTACCTATATTGAACCAAATTCTAATGCAATGATGAATCAAGAGTTCTTCCCTACTTTAGAAGATGCAAGAAAATATTTTAATGATAAATAAGGGGGTTGATAGTTTATGAGCGAATTGTCTTACTCACTACATTTAAGTAGTGATAAAAATAGAAAGCCATCATCAAAAAATATGGCAAAGAACAATACTTCTGGTTCTACCTCTCTATCTAATAATGCTATCCAAAATGCAAAGCAATTATCAAGAGTAGATAAACATAACTATCGTAAGTATGATAACAATAGCGAATTGATAGAAATAATCAAAGGTACTACTTCTCTTTATGAAGATGTTAAAAATCTCTATTTAGAAGAATTTGAAGAAGCAAGACTTGAATATAACAAAGAGCAAGAAAATAAAGGTAGAAATGATAGAAAGATTACTGATTACTTTAAAAAGATAAGTGATAATACTAAAAACGATCTTGCTTGTGAGATTATTATAGAACTTGGAGATAAAAAATACTGGGACACTAAAGATGATAAATTTAAACATAAAATGACTAATGTCTTTAAAGAACAACTTAATGATTTACAAGAGTTAGTTCCTGATTTTAAAATAGCAAGTGCAATTATTCATTATGATGAAACAAGTCCACATCTTCATGTTGTAGGTGTACCAATAAAATATAAAAGCAAAAATGGTATGTCTAAACAAGTTGGTAAAGGCGATGTTTTCACTAGAGATAGTTTACGTACTATTCAAGATAAAATGAGAACATTGTGTATTGCAAGTTTTAATAAAGAATATGGTCTTAATAATATCTTAAAGAAGAAAGAAAAAGGCAGAAATAAAGACATAAATGTTAAAGATATGACTAACTACCAAGCAATGAAAGAAGAACTTAATAAGAACAAAGAAGCATTAGAAATTGCGAGTAAAAAATCTAGTGAACTTGATAAAACTACAAATGATATTAAAGATACTATCAATAATCTAAAAAAAGCACCAATAGTTAAAAATACCTACACTATTTCAGAGAGTGATAGAAATAAGATTATAGACTATGTTGATAAAGTTCAGGATACTAACAAAGATTTTAAAAAGACTGAAATGTTATCAGTAACCTTAAATAATGTTGATACTGAATTACAAGAAAATAGAGAAAAGATTAAAATACTGACTGAAAATAATAAAGCATTAACTCTTAAAGTTGATACTTTATCTAAAAATATTGATAATAAAAACAAAGAGATTAAAGAGTTAAAAAATGATAATAAACACCTACAAGAAATGGTCGATTATTTCAAAAATCTATTTAGAAGATTAGTAAAATTCATTAAAAATAAGATGTTTGGTAAAGAAAAGGAACGAGAGGATTATTGGAAAGTATCTAAAGATATGTACGAACACGGAATATTTAGTGATGAAACTATTGAATCAATTAAAGATGATTATGTTTGGAATAAAGAAAATGATAAACATAAAGATAAAGGTCGAGATGACTTTGAATTATAGTTTTTAAGAGGATGTTTTATAAGTGATGAATTACTTTATAAGTAGTTCTCTTTTTTTGCTCTTAAACACTATTAAAATGCCTTAAAAAGTAGTATAATTAGATTATAAAAGTGATACACAAATAGTAATTTTTTGTTTAGATTGGAGAAAGAAAATATGAAAGAATCAAAAGTCATAACATTTATAGGAGGATTTTATATATTTGGAGGAATTATTGTATTGTTGTCATTAATATTTAATGGTAGTGGACTTAATATGATATTTGGTGTACCCAATATTCCAGATTATATTGTAAAATTATTAGTAGGTATTATATATATACCATTAGGCTATTTGTATATAAATAGGATAAAAAATTCAAACTGGATAGTATTAGCATTGGCTATTATATTCTTTTGCATTAGTGCTTCTTTGACAACAGAATTTAATGCACAACCATTTATAGGAAACTTGATATATTCTTTGTTTGTTATAATTGCAACCATTGTGAGAAGAAAAGAGTTTATAAATAGTTTGAATACAATAATGAAAAAATAATAGGTAACTATAAAATTACAATTT
>DEUO01000100.1:605-4730 GCA_002362595.1 Caryophanales bacterium UBA3260 | reverse complement strand
TATTAAAAGAAAAAGAACTATCGCAAAAAGAAAATATTAATAAAAAATTAAAAATGAATAATATAAAAGATATAGTAGAAGAAAAAATTCTAAAGGAGTATATCTATGTGTGATATTATTGATGACCAATTTGAAAGAAGATACTTATCTGTACTCACTAATTATGATAACTATCTAAAAGAATTTATAATACCAGATGTAGTAGCTTTTTACATAGCAGATAGTTTTTATAAGAAAGTACTATCCAAAGCACCACTTTATAACCATATTAATTCAGCAACAGATGTATTTAATATAAGCTTAGATATAAATAAACTTATACCATCTGTAAAGAAGATATTAAGAATAAAATATAATTTAAAAATAGTAAATAATGATCCAATGATATTAAAAAAATTTTGCTAAATAAAACACTATTTTGCCTTCATTGTTTCAACATATTAATTGCAAAAGAAACACTATTTTCTAAATAGAAATTTAACATCTAAAAAGATTTAATAGTATTCTCTTATGTAAAAGAAATGCTTCATTATTAGAAGATTTTAATAATCAAATAAAAAAGATATTGATATAGTAGATAGAAATTAACTAAAAAAAGTTCTAATTAATAGAAAAAACTTGATATATATTAAAATTTCTGATATATTAATCAAGTAAGTTTACTCTTGGTTTAGAACTCTCCGAATCTATACTAAGACTAAACGGATAAATAAATAAGGAGGAATTAAAATGGCAATAACAAAAGAAAGAAAAGCTGAATTAATTAAACAATTTGGTAAAAATGAAAAAGATAGTGGTTCTACAGAAGTACAAATCGCTATATTAACAGAAGAAATTAATTCACTAACTGAACATCTAAAAGTTCATATTCATGATTATCATTCAAAACGTGGACTTCAAATGATGGTTGGTAAGAGAAGAAGTTTACTAGATTATTTAAAGAAGAACGATGTAGTAAGCTATAGAAAAACAATTGAAGCTCTAGGCATCAGAAAATAATATAAAAGAAAAAGTAGGCACTTATTTTAAAGTGCCTTTTTTTAAGAAATAGAGGTAAAAAACATGAGTAAAAAAGTATTTGAGTTAGACTTTTTAGGAAGAAAGCTAACAATTGAAACTGGCGAATATGCCAAGCAAGCTAACGGCTCTGTATTAGTAAGATATGGAGATACTGTAATTATAACAGCAGCAGTAATGGGACATACTCCAATTACTCAAGACTTCTTTCCTTTAACAGTATTATATCAAGAAAGACTATATTCTGTAGGAAAGATACCAGGTGGATTTATTAAAAGAGAAGGCAGACCTACTGATCAAGCAACACTAACTGCAAGATTAATAGATCGTCCAATAAGACCTATGTTTGATGAAAACTTCCGTAATGAAGTACAAGTAATTAACACTGTTTTATCTGTTGATCAAGACTGCTCACCAGAAATGGCTGCTTTATTTGGTTCATCACTAGCATTAACTATCAGTGATATACCATTTGATGGCCCAGTATCAGGTGTAGTAGTAGGTAAAATAGGAAAAGAATATATCATCAATCCAACTGCTGAACAACAAGAACAATCAAGTATTCATCTTACCGTTGCTGGAACAAAAGATGCTATATGTATGGTAGAAGCTGGAGCACAAGAAGTTAGTGAAAAAGATATGTTAGGAGCATTAATGTTTGGTCATGAACATATCAAGAAACTATGTGAATTCCAAGAAAAAATAAGAGAAGAAATAGGAATTCCTAAAGTAGAAGTAGAACTAGCTAAAATAGATGAAAAAGTAGAAAAAGATGTAACAGAATTTGCATATGATAAAATGTATGCTGCTTTGTCATCAGATAAAAAGAAACTAGAAAAATATGCTGATATTGATAAAGTAAAAGAAGATACATTAGAAAATTTTGCTGAAATATATAGCGAATATGAAAACTTTGATGAATTAATGTCACAAGTAAAGAAAGTTGTTAATGGTATAGAAGGAAAAGCCGTAAGACAAATGATTACTAAAGACAAAAAGAGAACAGATGGCCGTGGTATGAAAGAAATAAGACCATTAAAAGCCGAAATAGATATTCTTCCAAGAACTCATGGCTCAGCTGTATTTACTCGTGGTGAAACTCAAGCTCTTGCTACTACAACTCTTGGATCTTTAGAAGAAAATCAAATCTTAGATGGTTTAGGAATTGAAGCAACAAAACGCTTTATGTTACATTACAACTTCCCACAATACTCTGTAGGTGAAGTTGGACGTTATGGTTCACCTGGACGTCGTGAAATAGGTCATGGAGCACTTGGCGAAAGAGCATTATTGCAAGTAATGCCTGATGAAAAAGAATTCCCTTACACAGTTCGTGTTGTATCTGAAATCCTAGAATCAAATGGCTCATCATCACAAGCTACTATTTGTGCAGGTTGTTTAAGCTTAATGGCTGCAGGTGTACCAATAAAAGCTCCAGTAGCTGGAATAGCTATGGGACTTATAACTAGTGAAGATGGTAAGAAATACACAATATTAACTGATATTCAAGGACTAGAAGACCATATGGGTGATATGGACTTTAAAGTAGCTGGTACAAGAAAAGGTATAACAGCATTACAAATGGATATTAAAATAAAAGGTGTAACAGAAAAAATCTTAAAAGAAGCCCTAGCTCAAGCAAAAGAAGCTCGTATGGAAATATTAGATGTTATGGAAGAAGTAATTCCAGAACCACGTCTAGAATTATCTAAATATGCTCCAAAAATCGAAATACTTCATATTAATCCAGACAAGATAAAAGATGTTATTGGTAAAGGTGGAGATATGATTACAAAGATTATTCTAGAAGCTTCACATGTAACAGCTGTAAATGATGTCAATGCTGTTAAAGTTGATCTTCAAGATGATGGTACTGTCTTAATCTATCACCAAGATCAAGAAATAATTGATAAAACGCGAGCAATGATTGAAGAAGTAGCTCGCGAAGTAGTAGAAGGTCAAGTATATACAGGTAAAGTTGTAAAAGTTGAAGACTTTGGCTGCTTTGTTGAACTATGGCCAGGCTGTGAAGGATTATGTCACGTTTCACAACTAGCATGGGAAAGAATAGATAAACCATCAAGTATGTTCAAAGTAGGTGACGAAATAATTGTTAAAGCAGAAGGATATGACAATCGTAATCGTTTAAATCTATCTCGTAAAGCAGCATTGCCAAAACCAGAAAAGAAAGAAAAAGATACTAAAGAAGTAAAAGAAGAAAAGAAATCTTCTAAGAAAGAAGAAAAAAAGGAAACTAAAACTTCCAAAAAAGTAACTAAAAAAGAAGATAAATAAAACTTTATTAACCACATAAAAAATGATGAATAACTAAATATTCATCATTTTTATTTTATCTTTTCAAGAATATTATTAAAAAATCATACTATAGTATCTACTGCTTTTAAAATATGTCATTATCCGGTTCTTCAATATCACCATAATGATCTATAATATCAGTATTTATATCATTACCAGATGTCTTAAAGAATTCACCAAAAGGAGTATCTACTAAATCACTAATAAATTTTTGCTGTTCTAATTCTAACTCATTATCACTTAAAGTAACAGCATTATCAGTATTTATATAAGATACATCGCTATCCCAATCTTCATCAATAGAAAGAGTAGCTTTAATAAATTCATCATTCTTATTTACTTCAAAATATAAATTATATTTTAATCTCTTATCATTAATATCAGTATTAGAAGAAATTCTACCAGTAAATTTATATTCTTCATATTTTAAATTATATGATAATTCTTTTTTAGTATCTGTCCAAGAAGTAACAACGAAAGTTAATATTTCAGAATCATTAACTTTAACAGAAACACTTGTCTTTCCACTTTCATTTCTTCCAGTTATATCTATATTATTTTCATTAGTTTTACCAGTTATACTATCTTCTACAACACTCTTAACATGTGTTTCAATATATCCATTTAAACTATAATATTGTAACTCAAAACTTTGATTACTAGTAGTAATACCAAAACCTATTATTTCATTCTTATTTCCGTAAGTATAAATATTAATCGTATAAATTAAATCTTTATCTATCTCCATCTTAGAAGAACTATCTATAACTTTATCTAAAGCATCTTTAGTAT
>DEUO01000100.1:0-285 GCA_002362595.1 Caryophanales bacterium UBA3260 | reverse complement strand
TCCATATCTAAATATTTAGATAATATTTCTACCGCTTTATCGTCATCTTTTAATCCTTCAATAATATATTTAATCATACTATTTAATAAATCTTTATCAATATCATATTTATTATTAGTAACTTTAGTAACTTTTTCGTTTATATTTAAAGTAGTATCTTCTTTATATAATTTATCTTTATTTATACTACCAATTGTTAGAGTACTAAGCTTATTAACTAAGTATTCAATATCTTCACTACTTAATTCACTAGACTTATCAAGTAATTCTTTATATGTAACAAAT
>DEUO01000142.1 GCA_002362595.1 Caryophanales bacterium UBA3260 | reverse complement strand
TACATAAAGTCTGGACTATATGTTCCTCCACCTATTAATGGTATTCTAATGCTGCTTTTAGGAATTTTACCAAATACTATAACTTCATTATTATATGTTGTAATATTTTTCTTTTCTAATTCTGAGTCATATAGACATATATCATACAAATAATTGTCACTTGGCTTTTTATCTGAATAAGATACTCCAAGAACGCCTTCTGCTTCTACTTTTGGATTTCCATCTTTGTCAGTTAATTTTGTTTCCTCTCCAACTAAACTTGTAGAGGTATATTTAAATTTTCCAAATAACATTTTATATTTCCATTCATTTATTTCATTTATTAATATAGATAAAGTTCTAGTATTAAAAAAGTCGTCTGTTATTTTATTAGTCTTATTATACTCTACTAATGCGTTATGAATTATATTGATAGGTATATTAGTGCCTTTATGTACTTTATCTAAAAAAACATTATATGCTATAAAATCTTTTTTTACTTCATACTCTTTACTTGTATCTTCAGATAAAGTTATTGTACCATTGTTATTAATTAAAGTGTTTTCATATGAAGTTAAAATTGTTGTTCCCTGTATTCCGCTTTTTAATATTTTCAATATTTCAATCATTATTGCTTCTGGATTAATATCTTGATATGAAATAAAATATTTTCTATTTAATAGTTCCCATAAATCCTTTATTTCCTTAAATTTATTTATTCTTATTTTTGCTTTAGGTAATTCTTTCTTATTATTATCATCAATAATTTTTCTAGATTTTAAACCTACTGCTAATTCAGGATATTCATTAAATAGTGCTTCTCGATTTTCTACTACTATATTTTTATCCATATCAATATAATCTTTAGTTAATAGTTCTATAAATAATTCTTTAGTACTTTTACCAATTTTTTCACTGACTAGTTCAATAATTTCATCAGATAATTTATTATTTTCTGCATAGTCGCCATTTATTTCATTAACTAATTTTGCTGCAAAATCTTTTTCAGTAAAATCTACTATGTAATTTAAATAAAACTGCTCGTTTGATATTCTTGATAACATATCATTTACTGGCAATCTTAATCCACGACCAACTTCTTGTAATTTACTTATTTCTGATCCGCTACTTCTTAACTTACAAATAGTAAATATATTAGGATTATCCCATCCTTCTTTTAGTGTCCATTTAGAAAATATAAATCTAAATGTATTAAACTTGCCATTATTTTTATAAATTGATAAAGTCCCATCTTTATCTACTAAGATTTGTCTTACTTCATCAGCTATAGCATCATCTGAATCGTTATTGTCCTTAGCAAAATATCCACCATGACACTCAGAAATATTTTCTAATGTTGCATTTAAATAATCTCTATATAATAGTTCGTTAGAATCATTATCATCAATGTGTTTTAATTCGCTTTTTATTTTGTCTCTTAATAGTTCTTCAAAAATATCTTTTAAATATGTTGGTGATGGATTTTGTTTATTTTCGCGATATGAATCTATATCATCAATAAAGAACAATACTAAAGTTTTAATTTTATCTTTTCTTTTAAAATTTTCTTTTTCTGCTTTAAAATGAGAATCCAAAGCGTTTTGAATCATTACTTTTTGGTAAGATGTTGAATATATATCAGTATATATCTCAGAACCTACTGGCAATTCTTGACCATTAGATAGGAATAAAGTTTTTCCAATACCTTCAATTGTAATATTTTCAAATGATTCATCAATTCTTTTTAACGATTCATCTTTTTCAAGTTCAAAAGACCTTTTTTCTTTTTCTGTTATTAACTCTAATTTTGCTTTTCTTTTATTTTCGATAGATAATAATTTAACTTTCTTATTATTACCATCTGGCGAAGTAATATATTTAACTCTAACACCTTTTACTAAATTTTCATTAAAAGCTTCGCAACTTCCTAAATTGTAAATTAAGTTATGATAATCTTTAGATATATTTTTCCCTTCTTTTATTTCTGGAAATGTTGCACCAAATCTAATAATACACTGAGGTTTAATTCTTTCAGAAACAAATTTAAAAGTTTTATTATCTTTAGATATTCTATGTGGTTCATCGATTATTAGGAATGGTTTTGTAGCGCTAATTGCATCTACTGGAACGTCATAATCTTCTACAACGCTAGAATAAGATTTAGTAAGCATTGCACCATTTCCTTCTTTAAATAAATGCATATTAGCAATTAATACTGTTATTCTATCTTTCATTATTTCAGATTGTTCAACAAATGCTCTTACTGCTCCAGGAAATCTTTCTTTAGCTTTTTTATTACTTTTAGCATTTAAAATACATAAATCAATAGTTTTCCCATATTGATCTTTAAAATGGTTTATTGTTTCATCTGACTCTATAAATTTAATTGTTCCAAGTTTTATTGGAAGCGATGGTACTAAAATAATAAATTTGTGAATCCCATAGTTTTTATTTAATTCGTATATCATTTTCGTATATACATAAGTTTTTCCTGTACCAGGATAATATAACCTATTTAGTTGAC
>DEUO01000079.1:3319-3530 GCA_002362595.1 Caryophanales bacterium UBA3260 | reverse complement strand
TATTTAAAAAATATTTTGATCAATTATTTTTATAACATTATCTAAATCATGAAATCTAGTTAAATATACTATTAATGTATCAATAAAAGAATAAATAGTGGCTATATAATTATCATCTTTATTTTTATTATATAATATTCTGCCACCATACATATTTAATAGTTCTATTGACCAATTCGTCGCTAAATCAATATCATAGCTATACATTTTG
>DEUO01000079.1:0-3042 GCA_002362595.1 Caryophanales bacterium UBA3260 | reverse complement strand
TAAACAATATCAATAACAGCATTATATTCCTCTTCAAATTGTATATTTTTACTAATAATTTCGTATAAATCAATTAAATAGTCCTTTTTATCTTTATTTATCTTTAATCTAAACATAATATTTACCTCTCTAAATTTATTATAACACGAAATATATCTGTGGGTTTTCGTTATTTACCTCATTTTTTATTTATAATAATAAATTGTAAAAAGTAATAGGAGAAGTTATTATGAATCGATTAATGAAAGCTAATTTAAAAGACTATGGAAGCGGTGCTTTTATTCGAATAATTCGTGAATGGACAGGTCTTACTCAAAAAGAATTTGGTAAAGCAATAGGACGTAGTGAAAGAACTATACAAGATTATGAAGCAGGCAAAACTAACTATAATGTTAAAACATTAGAAAAAATAACTGAAAAATTTAATATAATGATTTTTACTGAAAAGAAAAAATAGGTATAATTATAAATTTTTTATTAAAAATAGTAATCAAAGGATACTTACGCCATAAAATTAACTTAATACCTTTTATTTTACATAAATAAATAGTATAATTTTAATCATAGGAAGAAGGTTATCTAATGAAATTTATTGAACTAACAGCAAAAGAATTTTCTAAAATAGAAAATAACATGCCAGGAGCAACATACCTTCAGACCACAACGTGGGCTAATATCAAAAAAGCTAATAACTGGGAATCATACTATATTGGTGTTAAGGATGATAGTGATAAAATTATTGCTGCATCTTTATTATTAGCTCGTAAAATACTACTAAATAAGAAAATATTTTATTCTCCTCGTGGTTTAATGCTAGATTACAAAAATACTGAATTACTTAATTTTATGATTGATAATATTAAAGTTTTTGTAAAAAAACATGATGGTTTCATGCTAAAAATAGATCCATTAGTAGAATACCGCCACCATAATTCTGACGGAGATATCATTGACGAAGAATTTAATAATATTGATATTCATAACAATTTAGTAAATCTCGGCTTCAAACACAAAGGATTTAGAGTAGGGTATGTTAACGACTTACAATATCGTTGGTCATATGCTATCGACATTTCAAATAAAACGTATGATGAAGTATTTGCATCTTTCTCATCAAAAGGTCGTAATCACATCCGCAAAGCTTGTAAGTATCCTTTCATTGTAAAAGATGTAAACGAAGAAAATCTAAAAGATTTTAAAGAAATTACAGAGCATACTGCCGAAAGACATAACCATTTTGATCGCACAACAGATTATTATAAAAGCCTAATTGATGGCTTTAGCCCCGAAAATCGTATTAGAATATTCGTGCTTTATTTAGACAAGAAAAAATATCTAAAAGATTTTACCGATGACAAAATGTATGAAGAGATAAAAAAAGAAGAGCAGGATCTAATTCCTATCTCTTGTGCTATGTTTATAATGGACAAAGATGTAGTAAACTATGTATATAGTGGTTCATATAGCAAATATAACTATTTCAACGCTTCATACATGATTCAAAACGAAATGATTAAATGGGCTACTGAAAAACATTATAAAACATATGATTTTGGTGGTATATCAGGAAACTTTGAACTAGATAGTCAAGATTACGGTGTATACGCCTTTAAGAAAAACTTTAATGGTCGTGTAATTGAATACATTGGTGAATACGACTTAGTAATAAACAAATTCTTTTACGCCTTATATATATATGGTTATGATTTATATCGTAACTCTAAAAAATTACTTGCCAAAATAAAAAATAAATAAGCCTCTAAAAGGCTTTTTATTTTAAAAAAAATTATATTCATCAACAACAACACTATCAACCAAAAAAGTAACCTTATTCGCTCCCAAACTGTCCTTTAATGAATAAGCTAATGCATACTTAACTTCTTCCTTTATCTTCACACTTCCTCCATCCAAAATAAGACTATTAAAATTCAACTCAATATCTTGCTTATTAATCTCATAATTCATTAATTCTACCTGATAATTTAAATGACTTAATAAATTACTATTATTTAATGTATTAGTTTTCAAATTCCTGATAATAATACTTATCTTATCATCATCACTATTACTTATAAAAGAAACAGGAACATAATAATAGTCATCATTCTTAGCTAAATAATATATTGTTGTCATTTGTGTATTACTTATATTATCAATATCATATACCTTATTTATTCCGATACTTCTATCTAAATATAAGTCTAATTTCTTCTTCGAATGTGGCAACATTGCTAATCTTTCTTGTTCTACAAAAATCATCACTTTATTTACTTCTTTAAACTCAGTAACTGAATAAACTATTGCCTCTATCATCTTTACTTCATCAGCTTCAGCAACATTTAACAGCTCCTTACTAAAATTAATCTTTAACAACCCGTCATTTAAATCTATGTCTTTAATCTTAGTCCCCTCAGGTATAACTGCTCTAAAGTACTTATCATCTTTCACACATCCTATTATTAAATTATCAAGTACTGCTTTAATTTTATCAATAACTTCTATACTATTATTTTCTATCATACTTCTTGCCACAAACCCATTCTCATCAACTAAATAAATAGGTATTTTAGGAACTAATATATCATTTACATCCTTATTTAATTCTTCTGGATAATGATATAAAATAACAGCTAACAACAGAAGTAAAATAGACAAAGATATTCTTCTAAATGTCATTTTCTTAAGCATAACAACACCCATTATAATTATATTAATAATACCCAAACTTTAACACTTAAAAAAACCTATAAAGGTTTTATTTTTATCTCATTAAGCTTTATTAATTCCACAATAGCTTGACTCCTAGAATTAACGCCAATTTTTTGAATGACATTAGAAATATGATTTCGTACAGTTTTATCACTAATATTTAATATTTCTGCAATCTTTGTAGTTGAATAGTTTAAAACTAGTAAGTCAAATACTTCTTTTTCTCTTTTTGTAAGTATTTTCTTCATAACATATTCATCCTAACTATTATATATTATGAGAAACACTTTAATAATGTTAATTAAATTTAATAGTTATATATTTATTTTCATT
>DEUO01000015.1:30560-31253 GCA_002362595.1 Caryophanales bacterium UBA3260 | reverse complement strand
ATAATAGAATTATACTTTTATAAGTTTATTTATCTTTATTAAATATCTTCATTCTCTAAAAGAACTAAAAAATAATTATAGCAATTATTATAAATGTAAAATATATTTTTCTAAAAATAAAACTTTAGAAGTAAATGCATTTCTAGATACTGGTAATAAATTAAAAGATCCTTACACTAATAAAAGTATAATTCTATTATCTAAAAATATCTATGATTTAAGTTATCTAAACCCTATATATGTCCCATATAATACCTTAAATCATCATGGCTTACTTACTTGCTATAAAGCTGAAAAACTAGAAATAGAAGGGAGGTGTTGCCATTCCTTTTTAGTCGGTATAAGCGACGAAAACTTCTTTATAGATGGTATTAATTGTATTATAAATAATAAAATAATGGAGGATTTAAAATGATAGAAATTATTAAAAATTTACTAAAAAAAATATTTGCAAAATATAATGAATTTTTCTTTGTTGGTAGCAGTGATATCTTACCACCACCATTAGATAAAGATAAAGAATTAGAACTAGTAAAAAAATCTCAATCAGGAGATATTGAAGCTCGAAACAAATTAATTGAACATAATTTACGCCTTGTTGTCTTTATCGCTAAAAAATACGAAGGAACATTAGAAACATTAGAAGATTTAGTAAGCATCGGAACAATCGGTTTAATAAAAGGAATAAATACC
>DEUO01000015.1:29945-30282 GCA_002362595.1 Caryophanales bacterium UBA3260 | reverse complement strand
AATAAAAGGAATAAATACCTATAAAATAGATAAAAATATTCGTTTAGCGACCTATGCTTCTCGCTGTATATCTAATGAAATTCTTATGTATCTACGCAAAAATAAAAAAAGAGTATCTGATATTAGCTTTGAAGAAGCATTATCATTTGATGCCGAAGGCAATGAACTTCATTTAGAAGATATAATTGTTACTGATGAAGATAGTACTTATAATTCTTATGAAAAAAAGACTGATATTGAAATATTAAAAAAATATATCGATACTTTAGATAAACGAGATAGAGAAATAATGATAATGCGTTATGGTCTTTATAATACTGAAGAATATACCCAAAAA
>DEUO01000015.1:21190-29716 GCA_002362595.1 Caryophanales bacterium UBA3260 | reverse complement strand
AATACTGAAGAATATACCCAAAAAGAAGTAGCATCTATTCTTGGTATTAGTCAATCATACATATCCCGTATAGAAAAGAAAGTTATAAAAAAATTACGATTACATTTAGATTAAAATATGATATACTTTTTATATAATAGGAGTGTATTTATATGGGTTTAATAGAACTAGAAAAAAATAAACTAAATCAAATGCCAGTCCAAAATCCTACATATTCTGATAGCGTTTATAAAAATGATTCTCTATCTAATTTAAATAATGTAGGAACAGAAACTTATACTTTTGCAACTAGTGATGAAAATCGCATAGCAAATAACTTAGCTTCTTCATCTAATACTAGATTTCAAAAAGAGGGTAGTCTTTTAGCTTTTTGTCTTACCACTATTATTCCATCTTTCTTTTTAATCTTTCTTATCATAGGGCTTGGATATCTTGCTTTAACATCTTTTACTCCTATCGAAATATTTCCTTATCGTTCATCTTATACTGCTGATGAATTTAACTCATCATTAAGAAGAAGCTTTATTATTCTTTTTATTATTATTTCTTTTCTTAGTATTATTTCTATGATCATTATTAATAATATCGTAAAATCTCGTTTTAATGATTACTATTTATCAAAGTTTAAAATGTATTTCTATGATTTCTTTATTATAGTCCAAAATATATTATTATATATATGTGAAATGTTTATAATGTTTAGTGTTGTAAACAGTATTTATAATGATTTTACATCATGGAAATCTAGTGGAATAATAACAGGTAATGTTAATATAGATACAATAGAAATATTCAAGTATGTAATTGTAATAGTTATGACTATCTTTATTGTCATTAACTCTTTCTCTTCAATTGACATAATTCATCAAAAAAATAAAATTGTTTTTGAAAATCAGATATAAAATAGTATTTTATATCTTTTTGTTTAAGAAAAATATGGTATAATTATGATAGGTGTAATTAATATGAATATATATGGTATGACAAGATACGACTTAGAACAATATTTTATTAATAACAATATGCATAAGTTTAAAGCTTTGCAAGTTTTTGAGTGGCTATATATTCATAAAGTAAAATCTTTTTTTGAAATGACTAATATCAAAAAAGAATTGCAAGAACAATTAGAACGAGATTTTTCTACACGTATGATTCATATAGAAAAAAAACAACAAGACCAAGAAACATCGAAATATCTCTTTAAATTATTTGATAATAACTATGTTGAAGCAGTTCTGATGAAACATGATTATGGCTTATCAGTATGTGTAAGTAGCGAAGTAGGATGTAACATGGGCTGTGCTTTTTGTGAATCTGGTCGCTTAAAAAAAGTAAGAGAACTAAATAGTTATGAAATGGTTGAACAAATCTTGCTTATAGAACAAGATATTGGTAAAAGAGTATCTAGTATCGTAATAATGGGAATTGGTGAGCCACTTGATAATTATGATAACGTTATGAAATTTATTCGTATAATAAATGATCCAAAAGGACTAGCTATCGGAGCACGTCATATTACATTATCAACCTGTGGCTTAGTTCCTAAAATAAAAGAATTATCTAATCTTGATTTACAAATCAATTTAGCTATATCGCTACATGCACCTAATAATGAATTAAGAAGTAAGATAATGCCTATAAATAAAGCGTATAATTTAAATACCTTAATAGATACTATAAAGGAATATATTGAAAAAACAAATCGTCGTGTTACAATTGAATATGTAATGCTAGATAATATAAATGATAGTGAAAAAGAAGCAAAAGAACTTTCTTCACTAATAAAAAATCTAAACGTATATGTTAATTTAATACCATACAATGAAACAAATCATCTAGAATTCAAACGTACAAGTAAAAACAAAATAATGAAATTTTATGACTACTTAAAAAAGCAAGGAATTAATGTTACAATTCGTCGCGAATTCGGCAGTAATATTGATGCAGCTTGCGGTCAACTAAGAAGCAAAGAGGTGAAATCATGAAAACATTTTATTTAACTGATTCAGGAAAAGTCCGAAATCACAATGAAGATTCCGTAACAATTTTAAAAAATGCTAATGAAGAACATTTATTAATTGTTGCTGATGGTATGGGAGGGCATCGTGCTGGTGAAGTAGCTAGTTCCATCGTCCTAAACCATATGGGTAAAAAATTTGCTGAGACAAATAGTGTAGGAGATAAACTATCAGCTATAAACTGGATGAAAAATAACATAAGTGAAATAAATAAAGAAATCCTAGATTACACAAAAGAACATCCAGAATCAACCGGAATGGGTACAACTTGTGTTATGGCTCTATTAACCGATGACTATCTTTTATTTGGTAACATAGGTGACTCATCCGGCTTCGTCTTCAAAAATGGCAAATTAACTAAAGTAACTCATGATCATACTCTAGTTAACCTTCTAGTAGCAGCTGGGGACCTAACCGAAGAAGAAGCAAAATATCATCCAAAACGTAACGTATTAATGAAAGCCCTAGGTAGCAGCGAAAAAGCAGAAATGGATGTCTTTGACGTTGATCGTAACGTAGATGGAATCTTACTTTGCAGTGATGGCTTAACAACTATGTTAACTAAAGAACAAATAGAAAAAGTACTAAATGATGAAGAATTAGAAATCGAAGAACAAGTAATTAAATTAATCAGAAAGAGCAATGCTAGAGGTGGAAGCGATAACATATCTGTTGCTTATTTAACACTTGAAAGTGGTGAAGAATAATGATAATGAAAGGACAAAAGATTAATGACCGTTACCAAATAATAAAATCTATTGGTGAAGGCGGAATGGCTAATGTATATTTAGCATACGATACAATACTAGATCGTGATGTAGCAGTTAAAGTCTTACGTGGTGATTTATCAAACGACGAAAAATTTGTTAGACGTTTCCAAAGAGAAGCTCTAAACGCTAGTAGTTTAAGTCATCCTAATATCGTTGAAGTATATGATGTTGGTGATGATGCTGGACAATATTTCATTGTTATGGAATATATTGATGGAAAAAACTTAAAAGACTTAATAAAAAAACGTGGTAAACTTACTACAACTGAAGTTGTTGATATAATGAGTCAAATCGCTGACGGTTTAAGTGTTGCTCACGATAGTTATATTATCCATCGTGACATCAAACCACAAAATATCATGATTTTAGAAAACGGTTTAGTTAAAATAACTGACTTTGGTATAGCAATGGCGATGAATGCTACTCAGTTAACACAGACAAACTCTGTAATGGGTTCAGTTCATTATCTACCACCAGAACAAGCAAGTGGTAAAGGAAGTACCTTAAAAAGTGATATATACTCTATGGGTATCTTAATGTATGAACTACTGACAGGAACATTACCTTATCGTGGTGATAATGCTGTTGAAATAGCTTTAAAACATTTAAAAGAACCATTACCTAGTATTAGAGAAATACTTCCAGATTTACCACAAAGTGTCGAAAACATTATCTTAAAAAGTGCCGCTAAAAACCCTAAAAATAGATATAATGACGCTCGTGAAATGTATGAAGATTTAAAAACATGCCTTGATGATACTAGAATAAATGAACCTAGATTAGAATATCAGTACCCTGAACTAGATAATGATAATAAACGCTTTACAAAACAAGTTGAAAAAGCCATAAGTGTTGATGAAGAAGATAAAAATGATGGCGAAGTATCCGTAAAAAAAGTAACTGATAGTGAAGTAAAAAAAGAAAACAAAATCTTAATCTTCCTAGCAGCAATCTTCGTTAGTTTAGTAGTTATTGTCGCAGCATTTGTTCTGTTCTTGCCAAAATTTCTAAATCAAGAAGATATCAAAATACCTGAAGTTGCTGGTAAAACTGTCTCAGAAGTAATCGATGAATTACAAAAATTAGGTCTTGAAGTAGCTGATTCGACTCTTGAGGCAAGTTCTGATACAGTCCCTAAAGGCAATGTAGTAAAAACTAACCCTCCGAGCGGAGCTAAACGTTCTCCAGGTACTGTGGTAACAATATTCGTATCATCAGGAGATGAAAAAGTAGTAGTTGAAGATTATACAGGAAAAAATTACTTCGAAATAAAAGGTTCATTAGAAGCATCAGGAGTCCTTGTATATCAGGATATTCGCTCAGTAGATAAACCAGACGATTATGAAATGAATCAAATAATTGATCAAGACAAAAAACCAGGAGAAAAACTTGGAGCAAAAGACAGCATAACATTAACAGTTCCTGATTTAACTCTAACATACCCTGACTTTAAGAACTATACAGTAAAAGAATTTGAAAAATTTTGTAATAAAAATGATATCAAATATCATATAGATTATGTTGCTGATTCAAGTTATGATGATGGAACAATAATTTATCAAAGTCGACCTGCTGGATATACAGTCGTAAGTGGATCAACAATTAATATAACGGTAGCCGATTCAAGTGCTGAAAACCCTGACTCTGAAACAAACCCACCAGAAGACGACGATTGTGATGGATTATGCTAACTAATGGTCAAATAATTAGACAAATTAGTAATCTATATACAGTTCGTGTTGGCTCATCCATATATGGCTGTCGTGCTCGCGGTAAATTCCGTCAAGAAAAAATAAGTCCTGTTGTTGGTGATAACGTTCTTGTTGATTTAGACAAGAACGTTATTACCGAAATCAAAGAACGTAAAAACATATTACAAAGACCGGTTATTGCTAATGTTGATGTAGCATTTATCATAGCTAGTACTAAAAATCCTAATCTAGACCTAAACTTACTAGATAAACTAATAAGTGTTATTACATTTAACGACATAACTCCTGTAATCTGCTTTACTAAACTTGATTTACTTACTGAAAAAAATAAAGAAATGATTACTAATTTAAAAAAATATTATGAAATGATTGGAATAAAAGTATTTTATAATACAGAAATAACAGAAATAAAAAAATATATAAAAGGTAAAATAGTTGTTTTAGCCGGGCAAACTGGTGCTGGAAAGAGTAGTCTTCTAAACAAACTTGATAGTTCTCTAAATATTAAAACCGCCGAAATAAGCCAAGCTCTTGGTCGTGGAAAACACACAACAAGACACGTTGAATTATATAGTATTGCTGGTGGTTATATAGCTGATACACCAGGCTTTTCCGCACTAAACTTATCTGATATAAGTATAGATCAACTAAAATATACCTTTGCTGAATTTCAAAACTATGAATGTAAATTTCGTAACTGTCTTCATAACAAAGAAAAAGAATGTAAAGTAAAAGAAGCAGTTGATAATAAAAAAATATTACAGTCAAGATATAACAACTATATATTATTTATGGAGGAGATTTCAAAATGAAAGTAGGAGTATCATTTTTAAGTATTGAAAACGACCTAGAAAGTGCTATAAAAAAAATAGATGAATCTACATGCGATTATATCCATGTTGATATGATGGATGGGAACTTTGTTGAAAAATCAAACTATACAGTTTCTGACATAAAAAAACTATGTAAAGGATGTAACAAACCATTAGACATTCACATGATGGTCTCATCACCAAATAAATACGTTAAAGACTTTTCTAAAATGAATAATGTCGAATACTTAACATTTCACTACGAAGCTCATCGCCGTCCAATCGACGTTGTAAATATGATAAGACATACCAATATGAAAGTAGGTATTGCTATTAATCCTGAAACCAAAGTTAGTCATATTGTACCTTTACTAAACCATATTGATCAAGTCCTTGTAATGAGTGTAATCCCTGGTAAAGGTGGTCAAAAATTTATGGAAGACATTCTATATAAAATAGAAACACTTCGTGATATCCGTGAAGAAAACGGTTATCATTACATCATAAATGTCGATGGTGGTATTAACGACGAAACAGTAAAACTAGTTCGTGATGCTGGTGCTGACATGGTAGTTGCTGGTACATATGTATGTAATGGTGAAGATTATAATGAACGTATAGCTAAATTAAGATAAGACTAACTTATCTTTTTTCTTTTTATAGTGTCTAGTAATACTTATAAAACCTAAATTAATATCTCATATATGTTATAATTAAATTAAGGAGAATAAAAAATATGAATGTAATAAACGTCTTAGAAAGAATAGAAGAAAATGGTTTTGAAGCCTACATTGTAGGAGGCTATGTTAGAGATTACCTACTAGGTATTGAAACCGGTGATATAGATATATGTACTAATGCGCGAGTTAAAGAATTAATGGATATATTTCATGACATGAATCCTCAAAGTAATGAATATGGTTCAATAAAAATAATAACTAATAAATTAAGACTTGATATAACAACATATCGTCGTGATTTAAGATATAATGGCAATCGTCGTAACGTTGAAATAGAATATGTTGATAATCTAATAGATGACATAAAACGCCGTGATTTTACCATAAATACACTTTGTATGAATAAAAATAAAGAAATAATAGATATATTAAATGGTAAAGAAGACATCGAAAACAAAATAATTAGATGTGTTGGTAATCCTAGTGATCGTCTAAACGAAGACCCATTACGTATCTTACGTGCCGTACGTTTTTCAACTATCTATAACTTTGAAATAGAACCAACCCTTCGCCAAGAACTATGGAATAACCGTGACCTAATAAACCTTCTATCTCGTGAAAGAGTAAAAGAAGAAATGAACAAAATACTAGTTAATCCCAATGCTTTAAAAGGATTAGATATGTTAAGAGATTTAGAACTACTACCAAATATTGGTATAACATATCCTAAAAAGATTATCTATGTAAGTGATATATGCGGTATGTATAGTCAATTAGAACTAACAAAAGAGTTCCCTTTCTCCAAAGAAGAAAAAAATAACATAAAAATAATTAAAAATATCTTAAATTATGGTAATATAGATAGTAATGTTCTATTCACATATGGTTTATATTCCTCAATAGTAGCAGGATCTATTCTTGGTATTAATACCGAAGACATAATTGCTATAGATAAATCATTACCAATAAGAACATGTAAAGATATAAAGATTAGTTCTAAAGAAATATGTCAAATCCTAGATATAAAACCTAATAAAATAATAAAAATAGTATATGACGAACTAAAAGATGAAATATTAAAAGGAAATATCATCAACGAAAATAATATTATAAAATCTTATATCTCTACTAATAGAGAGAAGTGGTTAAATGAATAATCAATTACACGAAATATTAAAATCCAAAAACTTAATAATTCATGATTATATTATTAAAGTAGCAATAGATAAAAAACTTTCACTAACAGAATTTCTTATCTTATGCTTCTTTGACAATAACTATAGTAATTCATTTGATATAGAACTAGTAAGTCAAGTCTTAAACATTGATATAAATACTACAATGGAAGCTTTTAATAGTCTTATGATAAAAGGATTAGTAACCTTAGAAAGTGTTAAAGATATTGAAAACAGATTAAATGAAGTAGTAAAACTAGATGGTCTTTATGATGAAATAATTAATAATATATCTTCTAATATCCAAGAAGAACAAAAAGTAGATATCTTTAAAACTTTTGAATCAGAATTAGGTCGTACTATTTCTTCAATGGAACTTGAACTAATAAACGGCTGGTTAAGTAGTGGTACCCCTGAAGAAATCATTTTAGGAGCTCTTAGAGAAGCGGTTTATAATGGTGTTACAAGTTTTAGATATATAGACAAAATAATATATGAATGGGAGAAAAAAGGTTTCAAAACAATGGATGATGTTAAAAAACATATGAAAACACGTCGTGAAGAAAAAAATAAAGACAAAGACATATCTAAAAAAGAACAAGAAATATCAGATTACGACTGGATTGATGAAAAATGAAAATAAATAACTTAAATGCCAAGCTTGACGAAATGTTTCCCGATGCAAGATGTGAACTAAATTATCATCGCGATTATGAACTTTTAATAGCAACTGTTTTAAGTGCTCAATGCACCGACAAAAGAGTAAATGAAGTAACTAAAGAATTATTTAATACTTATGATATATATGGCCTAGCAAATGCCGAAAAAAAAGACATCGAAAAAATAATACGTAGTTGTGGTTCTCATACTAAAAAATCTAACTATATAATATCTATCGCTAAAAGCCTAATCGATAATTATAATGGTGTAGTTCCAAATAATCGTGAATATCTTGAAAGCCTTCCTGGAGTAGGTAGAAAAACAGCAAATGTTGTTTTATCTAATTTATTTAATGTTCCGACTTTAGCTGTAGATACTCATGTTGAAAGAGTAAGTAAACGTCTTAAATTAGCAAATAAAAAAGACTCTGTTCTCCAAGTAGAACATAAACTAGAAAAGATAATTCCCCAAGATTTATGGAGTAGATCACATCACCAATTAGTTCTATTTGGTCGTTACATATGTAAAGCTCGTAAACCAGATTGTGATAGATGTTCTTTCTATAATGATTGCTCATCTAAAGATAAAAAATAAAGATTCAATTGAATCTTTATTTTTATTTAATCTAACTTGTTGTTATTATTTGGTTTCTTATCTTTATTAGTATTTGTATTCTTATCTTTATCTTTATCTTTATCT
>DEUO01000015.1:0-20940 GCA_002362595.1 Caryophanales bacterium UBA3260 | reverse complement strand
CTTTATCTTTATCTTTATCTTTATTAGTACCACTATTACCAGATTCATTATCAGGTAACTCAGGGATGTTACCGCCTAAATCTACTTCAATTTTTAAACCATCACTTTGATTAGCTTTAAAAATACTATATGAAGATTTAACAACAAATTTATACTTTCCATAACCAGTAGGTAAATTATACTTAAAGAATGAATCTTGTGTATACCCAAGTGATTGTAATCCTGAATCTGTTTCTAGATATACTTGATAGCCTACAGAACCTATATTAGAATTATTATAACTTATTCTTTTTTCATAATAAGTATTTGCTAATTTACCAAAGTTATCAGTAAAATAATCCATTAAATATGATGTATTTATAGCAGATGGAGTAGAAATTTCTTTCCAACTAAGTGTAACAGTATTACCATTTACATCATAATCTCCATTAGTAGGATCTTTTAATTTATTAAATCTATTTGATACTTCACTAGGTTCTGTCCCCTTCTTAAAAAGTTCATTTGAAATTAAGTTAGCTGGAGTATATTCCGAGGGTAGTTCAGCAGGATTTGTCTCTAACTCATATTTAGAAGAAACTACTCTTGTAGGTCTCTTAAACTTAGAATTAGTAGGGAATATTTTATTAGATAAAATAGCTGAAATCTTAACTCTTTCTATAGCAGCAGCAATATTATCAGTATATTGTTTTGGTCCCAAACTATCCACACCATACCATAAAGAAAGTACATAATCAGGAGAGTAGGATAATACCCAATTATCTGCTGATGCTGTAAGAGGAACTCCCACCGCTTTTAATCTAGCTGCATCATAAGTAGAAGTACCAGTCTTAGTAGCAACCTCAGTACCAGCTACATGAACATTACCTCCAACTTTTTGTGCTGTAGCAGTCATTAACATATCTGTAATCATATATGCTGTTTCTTCACTCATAGCACGAACCTTCTCATACTTTTCATTAGTATTATCAATTTCATCAGTCTCACGATAAACAATCTTTGTATAAGAATAAGGCTTAATATAATATCCACCTCTAGCAAAAGTAGCATAAGCAGCAGCCATATCTAATGGACTAACCTCTAAACCACCACCAATAGCATAAGATTCATATATATTATAATCAGGTTCAGAATTTCTTCTATATTCATATTGAATTCCTACATTATGTGCAAACTCACCAATCTTTTCTTTATCTACTGCTTGGAAAGCCTGAATAGCAGGTATATTTCTTGACTTAGCTAAAGCTTGTCTCATCGTCATTGGACCATTATATTTATCATCAGCATTCTTTAATGCTTGACCATTACTATATGTATAAGGAACATCATAGAACATAGTTCCTGTATTACCATTATTATATTCAATATAAGGTCCATAAGCGAATATTGGCTTAGCAGCTGAACCAGGTTGTGTTTTTGTATGAACAGCACGATTCCATATTCTAGATCCTGAAGAACCATCTATATTACGTCCTATATTAACAGAAGTTAATGAACCATCTTCTACTGAAACAACTGCAATACCAATTTGAATATTATCTTGATAATCATTATATCTATAAGTCTTAAATTTATATCCTAATTTACCTTCATTTAAATCATTCATAAGTTGTTGTTGAGTAGGATCCATTGTTGTATATACAAGCATTGGAACCTTATAAGGATCATTACCTGTATTCTTTTGTACTTCTTCAGCCGCTGTATCAATAAATGCTTGATAAGGATTAGTAGAAGCCTTATTTCTTTCAGCTAATAAAGACTCAACAGGAATATTATTAGCATCTTCAGCTTGTTCTGACGTAATATAACCATGTTTTTCCATTAAACTTAATACTGTACTACGTCTTTTAGTAGCTAACTCAACGCTAGCAAAAGGATTATAACTTGAAGGTGCATTAAATATACCAATCATTAAAGCAGCTTCCGTAAGTGTTAAATCAGCAACAGACTTACCGAAATACTTCTGCGAAGCTTGTTCAACACCATATGTATTATATCCCAAGAAATTAGAATTAACATAAAATTCAATAATTTCTTCCTTAGTATAATTTCTTTCGATTAAGAATACAGATACATAAATATCATGGAACTTTCTTATAATACCAGCTATACCTTCATCTTCAATAGTACCATCTGCATTCTTAGAAAAAGTATTCTTAGCAACTTGCATTGTCAAAGTAGAAGCACCACCAGCGCCATCTTGACCAACAGCTTGACCAATAGAAGCTTTTATAAATCTTACAACATCAAATCCATTGTGCTGAAAGAATCTTGAGTCCTCAGTTGCAACTAACGCATCTATAAGTACTTCAGGCAACTCCTCATATGTCTTTATCTCTCTTTGTTGATCTCCAACACGGCCTATCTCAGTACCATATCGATCATAAAAAATCGTCGCTTCCTTATTATATAGTTTATCAGTATCAAATGCCGGAGCTGTAATAACTATATATACACAAAATGCAATAATAACTCCCATTATACATATTCCTAAAAACATTAGAAAAGATAAAATGAAATTAATAATTTTAGTTTTCTTTCTCTTATCCTTACTTTTAGGCTTTTTATCAAGAGTTATTGGTTTACTTTTTACACCAACCATCTTCTTAGAAGGGGGATTAGTCTTTTTTAATGTAATAACGTTTTTACTCTTACCATTATTTACTTTCTTTAACTCAGCCATCTTTATTCTCCTTTAAAATAAACTTCATTAACTACTTTAAGATAATCAACTTGTGGAACATAACCATCCTTAATAATATAAGCTTTATCTAGAATATATCTATAAGGTATTGATTTCCTAGAACCATTATCAACAAAATCAATAAAATCTTCTCCAGTAAGTAGATAATTAATATTATTCATTCTTATAATAAGAAATACTATTCCACCATGCCTTATAACATTTCTTATCTGTAAAATTTGATGATCATGTACATTAGCTAAAGGAAAAGAAGTCTTATTAATCGTTTCCTTTGCATCAAATTCAATATACTTACCACGATACAGACCATTATAATCTAAAGTAGATTGTTCCTTAAAGTATGCTTTCTCAATTGTTTTCTTGTGATTCTTATACGAAACATCAACAACCCCAATCGGCGTCGGTTTCTTATAAATAAGCGCAATATCTTTAGTTAAATAGTACTGATTAGAAACATTAATTGCAGCTTCCAAATTCATACCACGATTACTATGTGAAATATTAAGTTTATTAACATAACTTTTCTTTATATTGTTAGGGTATTGCACAATGAATCACCTTTAATAATTATACTATATTTAGCAAATAAAATATAGTATATTGTAATTAAATCTTGACATTTCTCAATAAATTTTCAAACCATGAATAAAAAAGATAGAATTATACCTTTATTAAATTGTGTAACACCCACCATCCTTGACAAATAACTTGATATAGATATATAATTTTAGATATAAGAAGGGTGATTTATATTATGTTAAATGAAAAAATTGCACTTACTCCTCAAGATATATTGGATAAGGAGTTTAAAATTGATGCTAGAGGATACAGACCACAAGAAGTTGATAAATTTTTAGACTTGGTCATTAATGATTATGGTGAATTTTTATCTGAAATCAAAAAGTTAAGAAAAGATTTAGCTGCTCTTAATGACGAGAATGTAAAATTAAAAAATGAACTTCGCCGTATTAAAGCTAATATAGAAGCTGCTGAAGGTTCTGCATCTAATAATAATGTAAGTAATGTAGACCTTCTTAGAAGACTAAGCCAACTTGAAAAAGTTGTGTATGGTAAAAATGAAGAATAATTAAGAATAAAATATTTTAGGCAAATGCTACATATTAATTTATGTAGAGGAAAGTCCAAGCTCGCACAATCTGTAATGATTGTAGTGTTTGTGCTAAGGGAAAAAATAACCTTAGGTAGTCGAGTGACTAACGGCTTCGAAATAGTCCCTATGGGATTAAATTAGATATAAAAGTGCCAAAGAGACGAGTTCAAAAAGCAATTTTTGAAGTGGAACGTGGTAAACCCCACAAGCGAGAAACCCAAATTTTGGTAGGGGAGTCTTTGCTAGGAATAAAAACGATGCAAAGGACCTGTTATAGGTAGATAAATATTTGCCACCCTTTAAGGGTACAGAACGTGGCTTATTAAATGTATTATTTTTTATTATTTTTAGAAAAGGAGTGAATAATCTTGAATGAGATTGGCGAACTACTTAAGACGACTCGTGAAAGTTCAGGGGTAAGTTTAGAAGAGGCCAGCAGCGATTTAGAGATTAAGACGCTAGTATTAGAAAATATTGAAGATGGAAACATCGGATGTTTTAAAGATATCTTTGTTCTAAAAGATTATATTCATAACTATGCAAAATACTTGGGACTAGAACCAGATAAAATAATAGATGAATTTAATGAATATTTATTTGAGTATACTTCAAAGATACCTCTGCAAGATATTGAAAAAGCAATGAAAGAGCAACAAAAAGAAGAAAAAAATGAAGAAAAAATAGTTTCTCCATATACAACAACACCAAAGACCAACAGCAAAACAGGTCTAATTGTAATAGCCCTAATTCTAGTTGTTCTTATCGGACTAATAATTTTCTGGTCAATAAAACAAATAACTGTCAATAATATGACGACAAATATGATAAGCTATGTAAATAGCAGTAAGTAGGTGGAAAAAATGAAAGAAAAAAAGAAAGGTATGAATTTACCTAACAAAATTACATGCATGCGCCTTATTATTTCTGCAATAGTATTAATAGTAATGTGCATACCATGGTCATCATTGGGAGTAGATTTCCCAGTATATTCTGTATTTGGAGTAGAAAACGTTAATTTAAAATACTTAATATGTGGAGCACTGTTCATGATTGGATCATTAACCGATTTCCTAGATGGATACATAGCTCGTAAATACAATCTTGTTACTGACTTTGGTAAAGTAATGGATGCGATAGCAGATAAAGTATTAGTTAATGGCGTATTAATTATCTTAGCATATGATAAATTTATTCCATTAATTGTTCCTGTAATAATAATTACTCGTGATATCGTAGTAGACTCTATAAAAATGGCATCTGGCAACAAGGGTAAAGTAGTAGCAGCATCATGGCCAGGAAAAATAAAAACAATTTGTATGATGATTGGCGTAACTCTAACATTCTTCTACAACATTCCATTCGCCTTTATTGGTAACGGAATAAGAATAGATCAACTATTAGTATATGTTGCATGTATAATGAGTATAATATCCGCTTGTCAATATTACTTAGCAAATAAAGATTTTATCTTTTCTGAAGTGTAAGAAAAAAGAAATTTCTTTCCTAAAAAACAGAAATTTCTTTTTTTTATGATAAAAAAAGTAGTAAAAACAAATGTTCGAAAAAGTGTTGACAAACAACTATTAAATATTATAAAATGAAGTTGTCATTGAACATGGGAGGAAAAAATGAAAACAGTAAACGAAAACAAAGATAAAGCCTTAGAACAAGTTTTAGCTGATATTGAAAAACAATTTGGTAAAGGGTCAATAATGAAGCTAGGTTCTGATGCTCATTTAAATATAGAAGCTACATCTTCAGGTTCTATCATGCTAGATGTAGCATTAGGAGTAGGAGGTTACCCTAAAGGACGTATAATAGAAATATACGGCCCAGAATCAAGTGGTAAAACAACTTTTGCCTTACATGCTATAGCTGAAATCCAAAAAAAAGGAGGTAGAGCTGCTTTTATCGATGCAGAACATGCACTAGACCCTGTATACGCTAAGAATCTGGGAGTAAATTTAGATGAACTACTTTTATCACAACCTGATACTGGTGAACAAGCTTTAGATATATGCGAAGCCTTAGTTAGAAGCGAAATAATAGATTTAGTAGTCATTGACTCAGTAGCAGCCCTTGTGCCACAAGCAGAAATCGAAGGAGAAATGGGAGATGCACATGTTGGTTTACAAGCTCGTTTGATGAGTCAAGCACTACGCAAATTATCAGGAACATTAAACAAAACAAAAACAACAGCAATATTCATCAATCAGCTACGTGAAAAAGTAGGTGTTATGTTTGGTAATCCAGAAACAACTCCAGGAGGTAGAGCTCTTAAATTCTATTCATCAATAAGACTCGAAGTACGTCGCTCAGAACAAATAAAACAAGGTGATAAAGTAATCGGTAATAAAACAAATATTAAAGTAGTTAAAAACAAAGTGGCTCCACCTTTTAGAACTGCAACAGTAGACATAATGTATGGAGAAGGCGTTTCTAAAGAAGGAGAAATTGTTGACTTAGCAACAGAAATAGATGTTTTAGAAAAAAGTGGAGCTTGGTATTCATATAATGGCGAAAAAATAGGTCAAGGTAAAGAAAACGTTAAAGCATACTTAAAAGACAATCCTGATATCTGTAACGAACTTGAATATAAGATTCGTGAACATTATGATATTCTAACAGATGAAGATAAAAAAGAAAAAAAGTCAACAAATAAAAAGAAAGAAGCGAAAGTAGAAATAGATCCCGAAACAGGAGAAGTAATAGGAGAATAGTAAAATATTTACTTTTCTTTTTTTTCTTGTATAATAAACATTGACTTAAGGGGGATAATTATGGAAGAAAATATTGAAAAATGCAAAGACTTTTTAAAAAAATCATATAACCAAAATAGAAAAAAATTATATCCTTTTCTAAAAAGTATGAGTGATGAAGAAAAAGAAATTGTTTTAAGCGATAAAGATGTTTTAGAAAGATTAATAGCTATAAATGATGATGAAATATTATCATTAATTTTTAGAATGAGCCCAGCTAAAATTCAGGAGATTATCTGGCAAAATGAAAATTGCCAAAAAAGACTTTTAACAATCAAAAATCTTGACTTCCAAGATAGAAAATCACTTAATAATAACACCTATTTTTCAAAAGAAAGATTACGTCGTATAAAGATTTTCTTCAGTGAAATAAAAAGTCCTCTTATAATCGAAAGTCTAACGAGTAATATCTATTTTCAAATAATAGTTCTTTTTTCCAAAAATTTTCCGCGAAATATTATTGAAGGCATCGACGCATTAAAATTGTATGAAAATACTATTACTAGTGGTGTTTATAACTTGGCTAATATAAAGAATAAAAATAGATGGGTAAGCTTTCTAAATGGTTTCTTTGAAGAGGTAAAATTACCTGATGATTTTAGAGAAGTTTATAATTATTCGGAAAAAGAATCATACCATTATTACGACAAAGAAAGAAATACAATCATACCAATGATAAGAAGTAAATGTTATCATATGAAAGAAAAAGGCAAAAAAGTAATAATAAATAAAGATACATTAAATCGAATCAGTATGAAAGAACTAATAGCTTTATATGATTTAGTATCGGAAAGACCAGAAGAATTTACAATAAACAAAGAAAATATTGAAGAATACTTTAAAACAATTATTGACGAACATATAAACAACGAAACAATATTTCAAAGCGAATATTTCGATTTATCATTAATTTCACATCCTTTTCAATTTTTCGTTTTTGCCAAAGTTAAAGAAGCAACTCAAACTAATAAAAAACTAGAAACACAAATGTTAGATTTATTATTTGAAAAATTATTTAAATCTAAAACAGATTATACCGATGAAGAAATAAATATGATAGATATTTATATAAAAAACTCTGTTTTAAATTCTGATAAAGATTCATTAAGTAATTTATTTTCTTATTCGACAGCTATGAAAAGTGCATTTCACATGAAATTTAATAAAACAGCTCGAAATGTTGGTTATTTAGAAGGCTTTGACATCCATAAACTGTTCAAATTGAATGTCAAACAAGTTAATAAAATAGCTAAATTATTAGAAGATAAAACCCAAGATGAAATATCTGATACCTATAGTAAAGCAATCAAGTTATATTTCGTGTTTGGACTTGATAGAAGTATTGCTATTCTAAATGGTGAATATGGTAAAGTTAATAAAGCGTTCTTAGATTGCGTAAGCAAACTTAATATAGACAATGCTCAACTAAAACAAATTGGCAAAAAATATGAACCAATTTTAAACCAAGAATTTATTAATTTCTTATTTACTGGTAATAATATATTTGAGTTATTTAGAGGTGGATCTGCATTTGAAACAACTTGGTTTTATTTATTTAATAATTTTGAAGAAATAAAAGAAGTTTGCAAAGGACATATTACAATCAAACAAGCGGAGATTGTTATGAAAGAGCAGATGAACAACGTTAAATATGAAGTTCCACCGGATTTATATTCTTTAGAAGAATATCTATATGAAATTGGCTTGGGTAACAAAACTAAAAAGACAAATGAAGAAGTATATGATGAAGTAGTAAATATATATAAACAACAACTTCAAAGAAAGACATCTTCAATTCCTTACGTTAGGGGCTCATCAAATAATGGATATCAATACGAAGTAATGAGGATGGATGACGCCATAGCTTATGTACTTGGATATAGAGCTAATTGTTGTATTAGAGTTTTAGATATTGCACATAATCATTTATTACATGCATTATTATGTGAAAATGGTCGTATTTTACTTACATATTCAGAAACAGGAGCCTTAATGTCATTTTCGCCTATAAAACGTAATGGCGAATTACTAATAGCCAATAGTATTGAAGTAATAGGAGATAAAGACAATAAAGATATCGTCGCAGCTTTTTCTGATGGAATAAAAGCCATAATGTCTGAAACAAGAAGATGTGAAGATAAAGGATACCTAAAAGTTGCATGTATTGGAAGCGAAGCATATTTAAAACCTATTGGTCAAGCATGGCCTTCATACCTACCAGCGCCAACAATTTTAGAAAAAGATGAAGAACTGTATAAAAGAACAGATCAATATCATAAAAAATTAGATGTTATAGCCCAAGAAGAAGGATTTGACTTAAAAAATTTAAAACTTGGTCCAGTAAAAGCAAGATATAAAGACAAAAGACATCCAATAAAATCATGTAAGTTTAGCGAGGAAGCAGTTAGCATAGAAAAAATAGAAGTTGAAAAAATCGTTAATTCAGTAGATTACATAAATACAAGTGAAGAAAATAAAAAAAGTTTTCGCAAAAAAAGAATATATTATATGAGTTATGCATTTTATAATGAAGATTGGTATATTTTAATCGATAAAATAGGTAAATTTTACTACGGAGTAGTAGAAGGAAGCGAAGAAGCCCTTAAAGAAATGCAAGCGACGTTAGCTGTTTTATCAAATATGAAAGAAAAACAAGAAATAGAATCTTATATCTTATCATTCAAAAAAATGTAATAACAAATCCCCAAAACCAGATTATACCTTTATGTTGAAAAATATAAAAAAATTTTTTATAATATATTTATAGATGATTAAATTTATTATAATTTTTCTATGAAAATATATGGAGGTATAAAATGGAAAAGACAACAATGACCATTTTAGCACTTCTTGTTGGAATATTTTTAGGCGTTATAGTAATGATAGTTATTAGTTATCTACGTAATAAAAGTGGAGAATCTAAAGCTACCAAGATTATTGAACAGGCTAAAAAAGAGGCAGATAAACAAAAAAGAGATGCCTTAGCAGAATTGAAACAAGAATCATACCGCATAAAACAAGAAACAGATAAAGAAGTAAAAGAAAAGAAAGCTGAAATTGCTTCGTCAGAAGAACGTTTACTTCAAAGAGAGAAAAATCTTGATAAACGTGAAGAAATGATTCAAAATAGAGATTCTATGTTAGACCAAAAGGACAATAATTTGCTAAATAAACAAAAAGATTTACAAGAGAAAGAAGCTAAAATTGAAGAACTATTCAAAAGTGAAATGGAGCAATTAGAATCAATTGCAAAATTTTCAAAAGAAAAAGCACATGACATGATAATGAAGCGTGTCGAAGAAAATATGTCACTAGAAATAGCTGATTATATTAAAGAACGCGAGGCACAAGCTAAGTTAGAAGCGAATGAAACAGCTAAAAGCTTAATTGTGTCTAGTATGCAACGTTATGCAAATGATGTTACAAATGAACAAACAGTTAGTACTATCGTTTTACCAAACGATGAAATGAAAGGTCGCTTAATAGGTCGTGAAGGAAGAAATATCAGAACAATCGAATCAGTAACAGGTGTTGATTTAATTATCGACGACACTCCTGAGGCTATTGTTATATCATCATTTGACCCATTAAGAAGAGAAATAGCTAAGATAACAATTGAAACGTTAATAAAAGATGGACGTATTCATCCAGCCCGTATCGAAGAAGTATACGATAAAGTATCGAAAGATATGAGTGAAAAAATTACTGAAATCGGTAACGAAGCATGTTATGAACTAGGATTAGTTAAAATAGATCCTAAATTAGTTAACTTAATCGGAAAACTATATTTCCGTACAAGTTATGGACAAAATGCATTACAGCATTCAAAGGAAGTTGGACACTTATGTGGCCTAATGGCTGCTGAACTAGGAGAAAATGTCTCACTAGCTAAAAGAGCAGGTCTTCTACACGATATTGGTAAAGCTATCGATTTTGAAGTTGATGGAAGTCATGTTGAACTAGGAGAAGAAATAGCTAAAAAATATCACGAAGATCCTGTCGTTATTAATGCCATAAAATCACATCATGGTGATACAGAAGCTACAAGTATTATTTCTGTATTAGTTCAAATAGCTGATACATTATCTGCTGCAAGACCAGGTGCTAGAAATGACTCATTAGAAAACTATATTAAGAGATTAGAACAGCTAGAAGAAATAGGTAATAGTTTTGAAGGAGTAGAAAAAACATTTGCTATGCAAGCAGGCCGTGAAGTTAGAGTAATGGTAAAACCAGAAGCAATTGACGACTCTCAAAGTTATAAAATAGCTCGCGAAATGAAAGAAAGAATTGAAAATGAAATGCAATATCCAGGAACTATAAAAATAACTGTTATCAGAGAAACACGTGCTCAAGAAGAAGCCAAATAGCTTCTTCTTTTCTTATATAATAATTTTTTACTAATTATTATATAATTATGATATTATAAAAAAGGTGACATATTATGCAAGAAATAGAAAACTTTAATAGAGCAGATATCTTCCAAAGATATCATAAAATGCAAAATCCATTTATTATAATAACAACTCCAATCAAAGTAACAAACTTAGTAAATTATACTAAAACTCATCATCATTTCTATGCTATATTAGGATATTTGATTGGTTCATCTGTAAATGAAATAAAAGAATTCAGATACAGATACATTAACGATAAATATTACCTATATGATAAAGTAGGAGTTAGTTTTACTGAAAAAATTGACGATGAAATAGTCTTTTTTGATTGCTTTGAATCAGAATTAGAAAAATTCATATCAGAATACGATATGAAAAAACAAGAAGTACTAACAACAAAAAAATCTCTCTCAAAAGAAGAAAACAATCTCATCTGGGTTTCATCTGAACCATGGATCAACTTTTCATCACTTATTTCGCCTTTTGATAAAAGTATAACAATACCTCAATTTATTTGGGATAAATACATAGAAAAAGATGGCGAGTATTATTGCAATCTTATGATCATGATACATCATGGCTTTGCAGATGGTCAACATATCAATCAATTTCTAAAAAATCTTGAAGAAAAAATAACAAAATTAAAATAGGAGTTAAACTCCTATTTTTGTATTTCTCTTATTTCCATTATAACTGGTAATACAATTGGTCTTCTACCAGTTAAATTATTAATAAATGGATGTAACTCTAAAATAATTTGATTCTTCAAATCTGTATAACTATAAGTATTCTCACTTAAGAACTTATTAACTATATCACTTGTTTTTCTCTCAATTTGATTAATTAAATCAGTATTTTCATTTACTAAGATAAAACCTCTTGTCGTAATATTTGGTTTAATAAGTAATTTTCTTGTAAGTGGATTAATATTTAATATTGTAATAAGTATTCCGTCTCTACTCATTAACTTTCTATCTTTAATAACAACTGAACCAACTTCACCAATACGCGAACCATCAACATAAATATCTCCAGCTGTAACAGAAGGCCCACGATGAATTCCATTATTATCAATAATTAAAGAATCACCATTATTCATTATAAATATATTATCTTCTTTAACGCCACAATCAATAGCTAATTGTTGATGTGACTTTAACATACGATATTCTCCATGCATTGGCATAAAATATTCTGGCTTAATTAACCTTAACATAAGTTTTAACTCTTCTTGCTTAGCATGACCAGACGTATGTATATCACTGAATTCAGAATTAGTAATAACCCTAACACCCTTTAAATAAAGCTTATTGATTATTCTATTTATCCCAGCAGCATTACCTGGAATAGGATTAGAAGAAAATACTACTAAGTCATCAGGCATCAATGAAATCTGTTTATGTGTCCCATTAGCTATTCTAGAAAGGGCAGCTAATGGTTCTCCTTGCGATCCAGTACATAAAATACATATTTCATTTTTCTTCAAACTCTTAGCTTGATTAGTATCTATAAAAATACTTTTATCAGTAATAAGACCATTATTAATAGCTAAATTAGTAGCAGTTTCCATAGATCTCCCGAATACTATAATCTTTCGATTATTCTTACGACAAGTCTCAACAATATGCTTAACACGGAATATATTAGATGCGAATGTTGCTATTATTATACGACCATTATATCCATTAACAATATCTGCTAACGCCTCATCAACAGAATTTTCTGATTTAGAAAAACCTTCAGATAAAGCATTAGTACTATCACTAAGTAAAAGCTTAACGCCTTCAGAACCAATCTTCGCCATCTTATGAATATCGGCCATCGGTCCAACAGGGGTTAAATCGAATTTAAAATCTCCAGTAGATACAATTGTACCATTAGGAGTATGAAGAACTATACCAAAACTATCTGGAATAGAGTGCGTAGTTGTTATAAATTCAATATCAAAATACTTAGTTTTTATATTTGTATCAGCATCAATAGTAACCAAATCTTTATAAGCGATATTTCGATCTTCCAATTTATGCTTAATCAAATCAATAGAAGTTTTAGCTCCATATATTACAGGAATATGAACACTTTGTAACAAAAATGGAATACCTCCAATATGATCTTCATGTCCATGAGTTATTAATAAACCTTTTATTTTGTTTTCATTTTGTTTTAAATAAGTTACATCTTGAATTACATAATCAACACCAAGTAAATCCGTTTCTGGAAAAATAACTCCAGCATCAATTATAAATATTTCGTCTTTATGTTGAAAAACATACATATTTTTTCCAACTTCACCAAGACCACCTAAAGCGATGACAGATGTAAACCCGTCTTTATTATTCATCAAATCTTCCTTTCAAATTAATAAAATAAAAAGTATAGTTCTTCGCTACAAATAATTATATAGCAGAAAAATAAAAAAGTCTAGTTGTATGTTATAAACTGCACATAGTAGTGTTAAGTATTAAAGATAAATATTATAGATTAGTAGATAATTTCTAATATAGAATAAATGTAAATACCTTTGTTAACATAACAAATTATAAGGAAGTTATATAATACTTCATAATATACTTTTATATCCTAAAATCTTGATTAAATCCTTTTTTTATAGAAAAATAAAGAAAGTTAATGTATACTAAGTATGGTGATATAAATGGGATTTTTTGAAAAATTAAAAAGTATAATAAGTAAAAAAGAAAAAGTAGTAGAAGAAGTAAAGAAAGAATATGAAGTTGAATCTATAGATGAAATTACAGAAAATGAATCTGTAGATGAAGAAGAACATGAAGCTATTATACCTGATGAAGTAGATAGTGAATTAGTAGAAGAAGCAGAAGAAAAAAATGTAGAAGACACTGAAGAAACAGAAAATGGTTATGATGATAGTGAAGATGATGACGATGAAAACGATGCTGAATCAGATGAAGAAGACGAAGAATGGGCTAATTTCATAAAAGAGCAAAATAAAAAGAAAAAGATAGAAGAAGCAGAAGAGATTGCCCTATATGACAAAGGTCTAGAAAAAACAAGAAAAGAATTTGTTTCTAAACTAAGTATGCTTGGCATTAAATATACTAAAATATCAGAAGAATACTATGAAGAATTAGAAGAAGTATTAATTAACGCAGATGTCGGTGTAAATACTGTTATGAACTTCATGGATCGCTTACGTGATCGTGTAAAGAAAGAAAAAATAACTGATATTAATTATTTAAATGAAGTAATTGTTGATGAGCTATTTATTATATACGTTAATAACGAATCATTATCAGATAAAATTAATATGGCAAGTGATGGCCCAACTGTAATCTTAATGGTTGGTGTCAATGGAGTAGGAAAAACTACTACAATTGCTAAATTAGCTCATAAATATAAAAATGAAGGCAAAAGTGTAATGATGATAGCTGGTGACACATTTCGTGCTGGTGCTGTAAAACAGCTTGAAGAATGGGCAGAAAAAACAGGCTCTTCCTTCTTCGGTAAAGAAAACACAGACCCTGCCGGAGTAATCTTTGATGGCTTAGTAAAAGCTAAAGAAGAAAATATTGACATCGTTCTTATCGATACTGCAGGACGTTTACAAAACAAAGTAAATTTAATGAAAGAATTAGAAAAAATTAATAAAGTTATAGAACGTCATATACCTGGAGCTCCTCATGAAACTCTATTAGTAATAGATGCAACAACCGGTCAAAATGGTATAAGTCAAGCAAATGCTTTTAAAGAAATTACTAATATAACTGGAATAGTTTTAACTAAACTGGATGGAACCGCAAAAGGCGGAATAGTCTTAGCTATAAAAGAAGAAGTTTGTATTCCTGTAAAATTTATTGGTCTTGGCGAAAAAATGACTGACTTAAAAACTTTTGATATTGAAAACTACATATATGGTCTATTTAAGGATATGATGTAATGGAAGATTTTATATATTACAATAATCTATTCGATTTCTATTCTGATTTACTAACAGAAAAAGAACAAACTACATTTAAAGATTATTATCAGGAAAATTTTAGTCTTAGCGAAATAGCAGACTTAAACAATGTTAGTCGTAGTGCCATCCAAAAAACACTTAAAAATGTATTAGAAAAACTTAACAATTATGAAGACAAAATTCATGCATACCATATCAATCAACAATTAAAAGAAATTTTACAATTAGACGACATTAATACTATAAAGCAAAGAATAAAAGAATTACTTGAAAAATAGGAACTTATCTAAAAAGTTTCTTTTATTTTTGTAATTGTGTATTTTTTACACTTTAAAAACAAAATAAAGTGTGATATTATTGAATTAAGGTAGGTAGAGGAATATGAAAGGTAAAATAATTGTTATTGAGGGAACTGATTGCTCAGGCAAAGAAACCCAAACCTCACTAGTCGTTCAAAGACTAAAAAAAATGGGTAGAAAAATAGAAAGAATAAGCTTTCCAGATTATGAATCTCCAACTGGTAAAATAGTAGGTGGACCATACCTTGGAAAAAAGTATATTTGTGATGGCTATTTTCCCGAAGGAGCATGTGCTGTAGATCCAAAAGTGGCTTCACTTTATTACGCAGCAGATCGCCGTTATCATCGTCAAATAATACTTGATTATATTAATAATGGTACAGACGTAATACTTGATCGTTATGTTGAAAGTAATATGGGACATCAAGGAGGCAAAATATTTGATAAAGAAGAACGCCTAAAACTATATGAAGATTTGGCATCCCTAGAATATGGTTTCTTAGAATTACCAAAACCAGATTTTACAATCTTCCTATATATGCCTTATAAAAAGGTGGCAGAATTGCGTAACGACCGTAGAGAACCTGGGGATCAACATGAAGCAAACCCTATTCATATAAGAAATGCTGAACATGCATATTTAGAACTAGCTAAAATACATAACTATCGTCAAGTAAAATGCGTTGATTCTAAAGGGAAACTAAGAGATATAGAATCTATTCAAGAAGATGTCTTTAAAATAGTATGTGAAGAGTTAGAAATAAAAATTTAAGGTAGAATAAACTACCTTTTTTTGTTATACTAAGTAACTAAGTAGGTGAATTTATGAAACTTATATTACATAATGTTGATGAATTAAAAGAAAATAAAACAACTTTTATCAAACAAAATGCTTTCATTAAACCAGATGGAACATTTTATATTGCTAAAGGATATACAGGATGCAATCCTTGGCATCAATTAGAAAGCTCTGCTTTATGGGTAGGTCGTCAAGATATAGGTTATGACTTTATTGAAAAGTATCATCAATTTCTAAAAAAGCTTGAAGAATCAGATCCAGTTAAATATCAAGAATACTTAAAAAGAATAAGAGCATTTAGCCCTATAATAGGAGCAACTAAATTAGAAGACAAAAGAAGTGTTCTAATACATTACTATGGTTATGTATTATTTTGCCGTACCGAATTAATAAGAGCATTTAATGATCGTGATATCTTCTTTGATCGCTCTGTAATACCAGAACCATCTATTCACGGTCGTGAAATAACATTAGAACAACAAACAACTTTAGAAGAACTATTTAATATTAATGATGGCGAAAAAGTTTCTTCATATGCCGCAGGTAAACATATTACCAATAAAGATGAAATGCTTAAATATGTTTTAACTAAGAAAAACCACGATAGAAGATGGCATTGTTAGTTTATTTTATGATATAATAAGAAAGGTGATAAATAATGTTTGAATATATGGGAGATAGATTATCTAAAGCTATAAAAAATATTCGTGGTATGGGAAGAATTACCGAAGAGAATATCAGTGAAGCTATGCGCGAAATTAGAATGGCTTTACTAGAAGCTGATGTTAACTATCAAGTAGTAAAAGAATTTGTTAATAAAGTAAAAGAAAAAGCATTAGGCATGGAAGTACAAAAATCCCTAAAGCCTGATGAATTATTTATTAAAATAGTAAAAGATGAATTAGTAGAATTACTAGGAGGAGAAGAGGCTCCTTTAAATACCGAAGGAAATCCAGCTATTCTAATGCTAGTAGGCTTACAAGGTAGTGGTAAAACAACTACATGTGGTAAATTAGCTAATTACCTAAGAAAAAAACATGCTAAAAAGCCAGTATTAGTAGCATGTGATATTTATAGGCCAGCAGCAATAGAACAATTAGAAACAGTAGGCAAACAGCTTAATATTCCTGTTTATACCGAAGGTAAGAAAAAAGTTAACGAAATAGTATCTCATGCACTAGAATACGCTAAAGAAAATAAAAATGATTATGTTATTATAGATACAGCAGGTCGTTTACATATTGACGAAGAACTTATGGATGAACTAGTAGGAATAATTGATCTGTGCCACCCTAATGAAGTATTATTAGTAATAGACGCTATGATGGGACAAGATGCCATCAACGTTATCCAAGGTTTTAATACTAAATTAAACTTAACAGGTTGCATTTTAACTAAATTAGATGGTAACACAAAAGGTGGAGTTGCCTTATCTGTAAGACATTTAACTAATGTTCCTATTAAATTTGTCGGTGATTCAGAAAAATTAGATGGTCTTTCAAAGTTTTATCCTGAACGTATGGCAGAAAGAATTTTAGATATGGGTGATGTACTATCAATCGCTGAAAAAGTAGAAGGAATAATTTCAGAAGACGAAGCAGAAGCCCAAGCCAAAAAAATGTTAAGTGGCAAATATGATTTAGAAGATTTCTTAAATAATATGAAACAAATAAAAAAATTAGGTCCTTTAGAAAACATCATAAAAATGCTTCCTCAAGCACGTAAGATGGGCCTAAATGATGTTCAAATAAACCCTAAAGATATGGCTCATGTTGAAGCAATAATACTTTCCATGACTCCATATGAAAGAAAGCATCCAGAAGTATTAAAAGCTTCTAGAAAACAAAGAATTAGTAAAGGCTGTGGCCGTGATGTTGCTGAAATAAATCGTCTGCTAAAACAATTTGAAGAAATGAAAAAAATGATGAAAATGATGAGTAACGGAAACATGAAATTACCATTCTAAAAACTAACGTAAAGTTAGCTTTTTTTAATCATAATAAATAAGATATGCTATAATTAAACTAGGTGATTAAATATGACAGAATTAATAATATCTTTAATAATAATTATGATTACATTAATAACAAAAGCAATTGTTATAAAAAAAAGAAATCTAAAAGAATACGCTGTAGACGAAAGCAATAACACAATAAATAAATGTGAAAAAAAGATTAGTTTATTTCTATCTATCCTAAGTCTCATTATCTTTATTTCTGTCTTAATCTATGATAAAACATCATTAAATAAAAGCTTAATAGATAGTATTGTTGGAGCTCTAACAATAGCTTTAATTGTCTATCCAATTAATTTCAAATCACTTCATAAAGTTATTTTCTTTAATGAATTAGATGAAAAAAATACCATTAAAACAATCGTATCTTCAACTGAAAAAAGTAAATATTTTTTAGATTGCATTATAAGAACAGGCTTAAATGTTATATTAATTAAAAATACTGAAAAAAACTCTTTAGGTTTAAAAAAGTTAAAAAAATCTGAAATAAATAAAGAAACTATTAAAGAAAATTTCCATTATCGTTCTTCGAATATACATGCCTTAGATGAATACTTAGATCCTGAAACAACCTATTATGAAACAGAACACTTAGATTATATATACGAAGATGTATATTGTTCTCGTAAATATTATGCTAGTTATATATTAAGTGTAAAACATTTAATTTCTACATATCTTCCTCTTATTCTAAGTTATATTATTTTAAATATTATAGGTTTTAATTTCAAATGTAGTTTATTACTTGTTGCTTTATTAAAAGTAGTATCTTTTATAATTATCGCTCATATTTATGATAAACTAACCCTCAGAATAAAAGATGTTGAAAATAGAAATCCAAAATCTCATGATTTATATATAAACAGCCAAGAACTAATATTTAGTATTATTCAAGGATTGATTAATTTCTTTATGATTACAATCCCATATATAGTTATATTATCAATGTCAGGAGATAGTAACTTAGCTATCTGTCTATATACAACAGTCTTTATTTTCTCTATAATATTTTCTACAATATCTTATGATGATGAGGACTTCTTTATCAGATTCTTAATTGATAAAATAACTGGAAAACGTCGTATTGAAATAGATTTCTCTACATTATTATTCTTTATATTACTTATAATATCATCTTTAATCTTTAATATTATAGTTACATCTAGTTTAAATAATATCGGCTTAAAAAATTATATTACTTGCATCTGCTTTGGCTTTTCTACCATTCTTTTTAACGAATTAATTAAATTAGCTAGATACTTTACTGAGAAAGGAAGAAAATAAAATGAATTTAAAAATTACTAATAATGTTTCAGAAGCAAACCTTGTAACTCATGACGCTAAATTTCATCCAGACGATGTATTTAGTACTGTCTTTATGTCTAAAATAGTAGAGAATCCAGTTGTATATCGTACTTCAGTAAGAAATGTACCTAAAACCGATGCCATAATTTATGATGTAGGATTTGGTAAATTTGATCATCATGGCGCAGATTCAAAATGTGACGAAAATGGTATGAAATATTGCAGTTTTGGTCTCTTATGGGAAGAATATGGTCTTAATTATTTAAAAAGTATTAATGCTATAAAACCAGAAACTCTATTTACTAGAATAAAAGAAACTCTTATAAAACAAATAAACGGAATCGATAATGGTATATTCCCTACAATAGAAGCGCCATATAAATTATTAGATTTAGATAAAATAATTGATTTATATAATAATACTTGGGATGAAAAAACAGATAACAACGATAATTTTATGAAAGCAGTCAAAACAGCTAACGATATCTTTGAATTAGTTATAAAAAGAGAACAATCCCTACTAAAAGCAGATGAATTGGTTGAACAAGATATAAATAATGTAAAAGATAATATTCTTATTTTAAGAAACTATATGCCTTATAGTGATACTATATTTTCATCATCTAACCCTAAAGCTAAAGAAATTAAAATTATTATTACACCTTCTAATAGGGGAGGATATGACATAAAACCAATTACTATAAGTAAAGATTCAAAAGAATTACTTATTAGATTCCCATCTTCATATAATGGAAAACAAGTAGATGAATTACGTAAGTTATCTGGAATAAAAACCATTATGTTCGTCCATGCAAACGGCTTCCTTGCCAATACTGGAACTTTAGAAGATGCAATAGAATTAGCTAAACAAGCTATAAATAATCCTGAAAACAACTAGATAAATTTTGGATCTTAAATATAAAGTGCTATAATTAAAAGAGATTGAGGAATATTATGAAAAAAGAAAAAATATCTTTTAATGATAAATTTTATATATTTCTATTCGGTTGCTTATTAGGCTGGGTAGTCGAAGGAATATGGACTTTTTTAAAAAAAGGTGTTTTAATAAATCACTCAGCCTTAGTAATCGGTCCTTTTAATATAGTATATGGTATAGGAGCCCTAGTTTTAAGTGTAACTCTTCATAAACTTCAAGATAAAAGCAATATTACCATTTTTGCTACATCTTTTGTTGCTGGTACAGCTCTTGAATATATCTTAAGTTACCTTATGGAAATGATGTTTGGTTTTACAGCTTGGTCATACAAAAGTAAACCATTTAATATACATGGTCGCGTCTGTTTACCATATTCAATATTTTGGGGTATCTTAGGTCTTTTATGGTTAAAGCTAATACATAAAAGACTAATGAATTTTCTAAAAAAAATAGATAAAAAAGAAAGTAATAAATTTATTACTATAATGATCATCTTTCTTACCTTTAATGTAATGCTTACAATAGGAGCAATAAATAGGGGAAAAGCTTATGAACAAGGTATTGCTCCACGTAATAAAACAGAAATAATGTACGATAAATACTTTGGTGTCGATTACCTAAACAACATGTTCAATAATCGCTGGAATAAAAAATAAGTTAACGATAATATAACCTATTTAGTTG
>DEUO01000170.1 GCA_002362595.1 Caryophanales bacterium UBA3260 | reverse complement strand
ATAATGAAGTATTAGACACTTACACAATTATAACAACTAAAATAAGTAGTTCTAAATATGATTTGAGTAAAGATTATATTTATACAGATACTAATAAATTTGATGAAAAAAATATCATCATCGAAAATGGCGATAAAAAAATAGATACCAAAAAGAATACTATTACTATAAGTAATCAAAAACTAGGTATATTAAAAACATACAATATTGTAACAATTAATAAAATTCCAGATCATTCTGCTGGATACATCTACACAGATACAAATCTATTAAATGTAAATGATAGAGATATTGTAAATGTAGCAAATGCAACAGCCAATATAATAGATAATAATCTAGTAATTCTAAAAGATAATGATGAATTACTAAGTATCCCTATTATCTCTATTACTTCTAAAATAGATTTAGGTAAAGGTTACATATATGGTTTAACTGATGATAACATCTCATCAAATGTAAAAGTATCAAATGGTAAAGTAGAAATAGCAGAAACTAAAGATACAAAAAAATTAATTGTTAAAGATCCATCTGGAAAAATATTAAAAGAAGTAAACATACCTAAAATCACATTCAATAAAAATATTGATGTAAAAGGTAAAGTCATCATGATAAAAGAGAAAATCGATTACAAAGATTTCATAAAAAATGTATCTTGCAAATCATGTCAAATAGAAATCAAAAATAATAAAGAAACAATATCTAATGGTATTATTGAGCATCAAATGAAATTAAATGTTATGTATAATAGCACAATATTAGACGCTTACACATTCTCTGTTGATTATTTGGAAATGAATAGTATAAGCTATGATGAAAAATACATCTATGGTTTTAGACATGGTTCAAAAATGGGAGACTTAATATCTAATATTTCTACAAGCGGTAAAATAAAAGTAACAACACCAGAAGGAAAAGAACTAACAAGTAATGATTCCCTAGCAACTGGTGAAAAAGTCACTATAACATTAAATGATGGTAACGTAATTAATTACATTGTTGTTGTTAAAGGTGACGTATTAGGCCATGCTACTGTAAGTGTAGGAGATGTTGGTACATTATTCTTGCATCTAAGAAAAATAAATAACGTAGAAGAATGTTATGAAAAAGCAGGGGATGTATTAAATCCAGGGAATGGTATAACTATTGGAGATGTCTCAACTATCTTCTTATATATTAGAGGCATAATAAATAATTTGGAGGAATAAAAATGAAAAGAAAAGCAATATATATATTAAGTGTGATACTATTAACTATACTTCCTTTAAAGATAAATGCCTTTAGTGGAAGCATTACAATAAACTGCCCTAAAAATGTTATAGGTGCAGGTGAAGAAATGACTTGTACTATGATGATTAAGCCTGTTGATGGTCTAATATATGGTGCGAGTACGCAAATAAGTGTTGGCAATAAAAATCTAACAATTGTCTCATCCACCTTAAATAAAGAGTTTAAAAACGGGTCATGTGACGGCAACATTTGCGATGCATATGACCTTCCAAAAAAAGGAAATATAGCCCTTGGAACAGTAACAATTGAAGCTTCATCAGCAATTAACACTACAACAGCATTAGTACTAACTAATTCTAGAATAACAATGATAGAAGATTGTGGCACTAACAATTGTAAAAAAGAAGAAATATCTGTTCCAAATAGTCAAGTAAACGTTCGTATCGCCTCAAACAACAATGAGCTAAACGACTTACAAGTAGACGGTACAAGCATTCTTAATAATCTTACATTTTCTACTGATAAAGACTCAGCGACTATCACTGCTTCTGCTAAAGATCAACACGCTAAAGTAACTGGTACAGGTCATGTAAAAGTAAATTACGGCGAAAATAAATTTAACGTTAACGTAACCGCTGAAAATGGTAGTGTAAAAACATACACAATTACAATTATTAGAAATGATAATCGTAGCAGTGATAATAATTTAAAGGAATTAAAAATAAGTAAAGGGAAAATAAACTTCCGTGAAAATACAACTACTTATAATGTTGAAGTAGATACAGATGTTGAAAGCATTAATATCGAAGGAGTTGTTAAAGATAGTAAATCTATTGTAACAGGTACTGGTAACAAATCATTAAAACTAGGCAATAATAGATTTCATATCAACGTAACTGCCGAAAATGGTAGTGTAAAAACATATACAATTAATGTTAATCGTAAAGATAATAGAAGTTCTAATAATAACTTAAAATCATTAACTATAAATCCAGGTAAAATTGATTTTAGAAGTGAAAAAACAGAATATGAAATAGCTGTCGATTATGAAATATCTAAAATAACTATCGAAGCAACTCCAGAAGATGAAAAAAGTAAAATTGAAGGCTTAGAAGAAAAAGAATTACAAGTAGGAGAAAATAACTTTGAAATTAAAGTCATTGCTGAAAATGGCAGCCGTAAGACTTATAAATTAAAGATAATAAGAAACATTGAAGTTGTTGAAACCGCAAACAATAAAGCAAAAAATATTACAATTAAAAGTCATAAATTTAATTTTGATCCTAATGTAACAGAATATACTCTAGAAACAAGACTTCATGAATTAGAAATAAATGTTGAATTAGAAAATCCAACATCTAAATATGAAATAAAAGGTAATGAAAATCTTCATGATGGAAGCCTTATTCAAATAACTATTACAGATGCAGAAGGAAATAGTAATATTTATGCAATTACTATATACAATCCTAATGAAGAAAAATCATCAAATGGTATATTAGATTGGCCAATATTTAAAACTCCTAAGTACATTTTATATATAACTATTGTAGTAAGTATTATTATAATAATTATCTTATTAGTTTTAGTATCTAAAGAAAAGAACAATCTTAAAAAGATGTTAAGTAAAAAACATCATCATATGGAAGAATCAAATGAGTTAAACACTGATTATAATAATCCGTTATTAGGAGAACCAACTTATGAAACTCTAGAAATGGCTAAAATTGATTTAGAAGATTATTTATCTGAAGAAAGAAAAGCTAAACGTAGAAAAGGTATAAAAGAATCAGAAGAAGATATAAAAACTCTTCGTGATGAATTAGAAGAAAAAATAGCTATCTTAGAAGATGCTGAAAATGCATTAGAAGATATCAAAAATGATACAGAAAATAAAAAGAATAAAAAGAGTAAAGAAAAACTTACAAAAGCGGCAGAAGATTTAGAAGTAACTGCGATAAATATTGAAACAATTATGGATAAAGATTTAGAAGATTATGATGAAGAAGCAATTAAACCAAAAGAAACAAGAAGTAGTAAAAGAGCTTCTAAAAAGATAGATTTAATAGGTGTAGAAGAAATGCTTTCAGAACCAGAAATGAAAGATGACATTGATGATTTAATAAATGCCTCAACTATTTCTAAGAATTCTGAAGTTAAAGAAACTAGATCTTCTAAAAATAAAAAAGCAAAGGAAATAAAAGAAGAAGTAGAGAAAGAATCTCCTAAAACATCAGAAGAACCAAAATCAACTTCAAAGAAAAAAAAGTCAAAAAAGAAAAAAAATAGTACTACTACTTCAAAAAAATCAAACGACGACTTATTAGATCAAATACTATCAAATAATTATAAAAAATAATTAAACAAGATGATATAAAAGTTGACATCTAAAAAAATTCTGATATAATTTATTCATACAAGCGATGAGTGGGTTGGCAACCATGAGCTATATAAAATAAGGTGATTTCTTCTAGAAATAAGTAGGATGGAACCGCGGGTTATAACTCGTTCCTACATTATTTCTAGAAGTTTTTTTGATATATGGAGTGATTAATATGAAAAGATATCGTGTTTATGAGGAAAAGGAACGAGGGAATATGTAATTCATATTCTAAATATTATATTATAAAAAGGAAAGAGGAAATAAAATGGAAAAAATAAAAATGGAAGATATTGTAAATTATTGCAAACAATATGGTTTTATATTTCAAGGAAGTGAAATATATGGTGGACTATCAAATACGTGGGATTATGGACCATTAGGAAAGGAATTAAAGGAAAATGTTCGTCGTGCATGGTGGAAAAAATTTATTCAAGAAAATCCATATAACTATGGACTTGATGCCGCAATTCTTATGAATCCAGAAGTATGGGTAGCTAGTGGTCACGTTACAAACTTTAATGACCCACTTATCGATTGTAAAAAATGTAAAAGTCGTCATCGTGCTGATAAATTAATTGAAGAGTTTACTAATGGAGCTGAAACTGGTGATGGATGGGAGAATGAAAAAATAGAGAAGTTTATTGCTGATAACCATATAACTTGTCCGAAATGTGGTTCAGAAGAATTTACTCCAATAAGAAAATTCAATTTACTATTTGAAACTCATCAAGGTGTAACAGAAGATTCAAAAAGTAAAGTATATTTAAGAGGAGAAACAGCCCAAGGTATATTCGTTAACTTCTTAAACGTTCAAAGAAGCATGCGTGCTAAAATACCATTCGGAATTGGTCAAACAGGAAAGAGCTTTAGAAATGAAATAACACCAGGAAATTTCACATTCCGTACAAGAGAATTTGAACAAATGGAACTTGAATTCTTTTGTAAACCAGACACAGACTTAGAATGGTTCGGTTATTGGAAAAATTATTGTATTGACTGGTTAAAATCTCTAGGAATAAAAAAAGAAAACTTAAGATATAGAGATCATTCAAAAGAAGAATTGTCATTCTATAGTAAAGCCACTACAGATATTGAATTCCTATTCCCAATGGGATGGGGCGAATTATGGGGTATTGCCGATAGAACTGACTACGATTTATCTGTTCATATGGAACATTCAAAAGCTGATTTAAGATATCTTGATCCTGAGACAAACGAGAAATATACTCCATTTGTTATAGAACCATCATTAGGATTAGATAGAGCTATCTTAGCATTTATCTGTAACGCATACGAATTAGAAGAATTAGAATCAGGAGAATCTCGTGAAGTATTAAAAATACATCCAACACTTGCTCCTATCAAAGCAACAATCCTACCATTAATTAAAAAAGTTCATGCTGAAAAGGCTCAAGAAATATATGCTGACTTATGTAAATATTTTAACGTATCATACGATGAATCAGGTTCAATCGGTAAAAGATATCGCCGTAATGATGCCGTTGGAACTCCTTTTAGTATAACAGTTGATGATGAAACATTAGAAAATAATATCGTAACAATTAGAGATCGTGATACAATGGAACAAATAAAACTAAATATATCTGAATTAAAAGATTATATTAAAGAAAAAGTAGAATTCTAGTGTAAAATTCTAGTAAAAGGCCAACTTTTGGCCTTTTTTATTTGCCCCATTAAATTCGATATTATATAATAGAACAAGTTTTGAAGGGGTGTGAAATAATGGAAAAGAAAACATTTAAGAGCTTTTATAGCTCAAAATTGCAAGATTTAAACAATGAAATACTATTAATTAATAGGAAATTAAAAAACTTACCAAGTGAAGAAAACATTACATTACCAACAGGTGAAGAACTAACAGAGTTACGTCATTCTTACCTAAGACATCATCGTCGCTCAATAAAAAGTCGTTTATTAGGTATCTCAAAAAAAGATTTACAAAGACATTTTTTAGAAATGCAAAAATCTGAACTAACTAAATCTTTAAAAGAAAAACTACAAGAAATAAATGAATTAAAATCATCATATAAAGAAAATCAAGATAAAACAACTATTTTACCTAGTACAGCTATTATAAAAGCATATTTAAATTATGCTAAAGAATATAAAATACCAGCATCAATCATCTTAGATTTCTTAATATCAATCTTTCATAATGATTTACCACCAAAAAATGTATTATCAACAATCGAAAAAGATATCATCAGCTATTTTAATATAGATAATACATTTGATACTAAAGAAACTAACACAATTATCTTTCTTTTTAAAAAATTATTTGATATGGTCTTAAAAGACAAAATAACTGATTATGAAGATTTAATTGCTTCAATAAATGAAGAAATAAAAGAAAGGGGTTCTAAAAGAATTTTATCCTCAGATGAAAAATATACTCTTTTAGTTCAAAGAAAAGCAGTAGATACTCTAAAAACTTACATTAAAGGCAATAAAGTAATAAAATCATCAGATAATATAAACGATTTTATTAGACTATTAGAAGATGCTAAAGTAGAAGAAAAACAAGCCAAAATATATGCTATGCAAATGATTGAACTAATTCAAAGCAATGAAGAAGAAATAAATAACGCTTTAGTTTCTAAAAATGTTAGCCAAGAAGAATATAATATTTTTATGCAAGCAAAAAGCCTTTTAGCTACCTTGTCTATAGAAGAACAACAAAAACTTTTATCTCGTCTAATTAAAGATATAATCTCTATTTGTAAATATATTAATATGGGAATTGTAGCGGACGAACTAAACGATGCTCGTGAGGTATTATTTACTAAAATAGACTTATTACGTTCTCAATTAAAAATAATGACTAATCCTCCAACAGAAACAAGTACATTTAGATATGTAACAAATAATGAAGGAATACCTCTTATAATAAGAAACATTGAAGGCATTGATATAATGAGTTACAAAGATATTTATTATGCATTAAAATCTCTATCACCAAATGCTGCCACTTTACCATCATTTACTACAAATGGCTTTGACTTTTATGTACAAAAAGCATCAGATGTAAATATAGTATATACTATTATAAATGGTAGAATAGTTCTAGTTAGTGCAACTGCTGAAAAAGATATTTCTAAAATCTCAAGTGATATTTACTATAGTAGTTTAACATGTTTAGCAGAAATGGCTTCAAAACCAGCAAGTGACGAAGACAACTTAGTAGAGCAAAATTATGAAAATCTATTAATAAAATTGCTCGATTTAGATAACACATTAAAACCTAAAGTTAAAGAAAAGTAAAAAAATTCTTTTCTTTTTCATATATTTATTGAAAAAAGAAAAATTATTAGATATAATAAGAGAGTAAATAACGTATAGGAGGCTTATTGTATGGCATTTAGTATAAAAAAAATATTTGATCCCGTAGATGACGATGAAGAAAGACTAAGTAGTGCAGAAGATGAATATTACAAAAATGAAGCCACAGAACAAGATAATACTGGTAATAGTACTAACAAAATGATTCTTCTTGAACCACGCGCTTATTCTGAGTCACAACAAATAGCTGACCATTTAAAGAATAGAAATAGTGTTGTAGTTAATTTAAAAAGAGTTACATCCGATCAAGCAAAAAGAATCATAGATTTCTTAAGTGGTTGTATTTATGCAATCGGTGGCAATATGCAAAAAGTTGGCGTTGGTATTTACTTATGCACCCCTAAGAATATAAATGTTCAAGGTAAAATAAGTGAAGACAACAAAGATACAGATAAAGCCGAAGAAACTCCTGAATGGTAAAAAACTCATTTTAGTGGAGGTAGGTGAGTCATATGAGAACATTTAAAATAGCACCTGAAGGTTACGATAAAAGTGAAGTCCAAGCTTTCATTAATGAAGTTACAAAAGAATATGAATCAATGCTTAATAAGTTAAAAGAAGTAGATGTAGAAACATCCCTTTTAAAACACCAGCTTGAAGACTATAAAAAGATGGAAACAGCCTTAAATAAAGCTGTTTTAGTTGCCGAAGACTCATCTAATCAAATAAAAAAAATAGCTAAAGAAGAGGCTGAACAAATAATAAGTAATGCGAAAAAAAATGCATCTCACATTATCAACGATGCCCTAATAAAAGCGGAACAAGTAGAAAAAGAAACTGACCAACTAAAACGCAGTTTAAAAATATACAAATCTCGTATTCAACAAGCAATTAATGAACAATTAGTAATTGTCGAAGACGTCGATCGTATAACAGATGAATTTAAAGACCAGTAATGGTTTTTTTATTTATTTTAATATTTTTAAAAAAAATAAATAAAACAAATATGTTATAATATATTCAAAAAGAAAGAGAGCCGATAAATATGCTAGAATTAAAAAATATTACTAAAACATATGAAGTAGCAAATACAAAACAAAAAGCCCTAAACAAAATAAATATAAAATTTCGTCAAAATGAATTCGTATCTATTTTAGGGCAAAGTGGTAGCGGAAAAACAACAATGTTAAATATAATCGGTGGTTTAGATAAATACACTTCTGGAGATTTAATCATTAATGGTGTTTCTACTAAAGAATACAAAGATCATGATTGGGACGTCTATCGTAATCACCGTGTTGGTTTTGTTTTCCAAAGTTATAACCTAATTCCTCATCAAACAGCCTTACAGAATGTTGAATTAGCATTAACATTATCTGGTATTGAAAAAGAAGAGAGAAGAAAAAGAGCCAAAGCAGTCTTAAAAAAAGTTGGACTAGAAAAGCAAATGAATAAACGCCCAAATCAAATGTCTGGCGGCCAAATGCAGAGAATAGCTATAGCTCGTGCCTTAGTAAACGATCCAGATATTTTACTTGCCGATGAACCAACTGGTGCTCTAGATTCTGAAACGAGTCTTCAAGTTCTAGACCTTTTAAGTGAAATCGCTAAAGATAAACTTGTTATAATGGTAACCCATAATCCCGAGTTAGCTGTTAATTACTCGACAAGAATCGTAAAGCTTTTAGACGGCCAAATAATCGACGACTCAAATCCTTTTGACGGTAAAGAAGAAATAAAAGAAAAAACAGACGCAAAAAAAGCAAAAATGAACTTCAAAACAGCCTTGTCTCTATCCCTAAATAACTTGATGACTAAAAAAGGCCGTACATTACTAACTGCCTTCGCTGGATCAATAGGAATCATCGGGATAGCTCTTATACTATCTCTATCCAATGGTATTCAAGAATATATAAACAAAACTGAAAAAGAAACATTAAGTTCATATCCGCTTATAATCCAAAAAGAAAGCATTGATATGTCAACTATGTTAACAACCCTAACTGGTAAACAAGAAGCAAAAGATTATAATGACAATGACATTCACTCAGTCAATATAATGGGTGATATGTTCACTTCAATGACTCAAGAAGTAGAACACAATGACTTAAAATCATTCAAAGAATATCTAGATAATCATGACAAAATAAAAGATTATACATCTGACATTCAATATTCTTATAACGTCACAATGAATATGTATAAAAATGATATAGAAGACATTACTCAAGTTAATCCAACTCAAATATTCGATGCAATAGGTATGAGTACCTCTGGTATTTCAAATGCTTATAGCGGCTATTTATCTAATTATGACGTATTCTATGAAATGATTAACAACGACGACCTGAATAAACAACAATATGATTTAATAGATGGTCACTGGCCAGAAAAATATAACGAAGTAGTTTTAACAGTAGGTAGACATAATGAAATATCTGACTATACATTATATAGTTTAGGAATAATTAGTCAAAGTGAACTAAAAGAGCAATTTAACAACATGGTAGCAGGCAAAGAAGTATCATTTGAAGATCACTCATATACAACAAAAGAACTACTAAACATAAGCTTTAAATTAGTACTTAATACCGATTACTATCAAAAGAAAAACGGTCTATGGATTAATATGTCAGGCGATGAAACCTATATGAAAAAAATATTATCATCTGCCGAAGATATCAAAATAGTGGGTATTATTAAGCCTAACGAAGAAGCTGTGGCAGGCAACTCTTCATTTGGTATGATTGGTTATACTCATGCTTTAACAGAACACCTAATTACTAAAATAAATGAAACCGAAATCGTTAAAGAACAACTATCTAACAAAGATAAAAACGTATTCACTGGAACAGAATTTACCACAGATACATCTTTCGATATGAAAAATTTAAGTAAAGAACAACTATCTCACTTAAAAAATTTATCTCAAAATGAACTAGCCGAATACATGAAAAATTATTCTGAAAACATAACATCAAGCTATGAAGAAAACCTAAGCAAATTAGGAATAGCCGACTTAGAAGATCCAGACACTATATCTATTTATCCTAAAGATTTTGACTCAAAAGAAGAAATTACCAATATCATCGACGATTACAACAAAGACAAAAGTGAAGAAGAAAGCATTTCATATACAGATATTGTTGGTATAATGATGAGTTCAGTATCATCAATCGTTAACGTAATAAGTAGCGTCTTAATAGCGTTCGTAGCAATAAGTCTTGTAGTATCATCAATAATGATAGCTATCATAACTTACATTTCTGTTATCGAAAGAACAAAAGAAATCGGTATCCTAAGAGCAATTGGTGCATCTAAAAAAGATATATCACGTGTCTTTAATGCTGAAACACTAATAGAAGGCTTATCTGCTGGAATTCTAGGAATAGTAGTAACCCTAATTATAAACATTCCAATCAACATAATAATTAAAAACGTAATAAATATAAGTAACATAGCTAAACTACCTATAAACGGCGCAATAATATTAATAATAATAAGCGTCTTGCTTACAGTAATAGCTGGATTTATCCCTGCTAAAATAGCATCCAAAAAAGATCCAGTAGAAGCCCTAAGAACAGAATAGTGTAAATCACTATTTTTTCTTTGCATATAATCAAATAACTGTATACATACTATAAATATAGATTGATAATATGAATAAATAAGTATATAATTTATATATAGTAGAGGTAAAGAGTATGAAAAGAAAATATGTTTATATAATAGCAATTGTATTAAGTTTAATTTATGTAGGATCAGAACATTATCTTAATTTAAGTATAGAAAAATCCACAAATTTAGAACAACTTGAATCTCAAAAATATCTCCAATCATCTGATTTCGAAGAAGAATTAAATACTAACATTGCTACCGATTACAAAGCAATAGAACCCCAAGTATCATTAACTATTACTAATATCCAAAACGATAAAACAAATATCGAATATAAATACTATATTAAGTTAAATGATGTATCAGGCGCTTATCGTATCTCTCGAAGAAACGAAGAAAAATATTTATTATTTAGTTCAACAGGCGAAGTAGAAATAACTCTAAATAGTAATGAAACTATTACTATTTATGATTTACCAGGTGGAACTTCGTATCAGATAGAACAAAAAGGCGGCAATTCATCTAAATATACAATTAAAGCTAATAATATAATAGGTACTAAAACAAATGGAATATTATCTAAAAATACCAAAATAACTTTTGAAAATAAAATACCTATAAAAGAAAAAGAAGAAACATCAAATCCATATACAGCAGATATATATACATTAGCAATTATCTTATTTGTTATAACTACAATTATATTTATCTCTATCCGTCAAATAAAAATAAAAAGATTTGAATAAGCTTATTATGAAATAAGCTTTTTTTATTTATTTCAAAGGATATAACTATCTATATCTATAATAATATTAATAGAAGAACTAATTCGACATAAATATATATTTACCTATATTAAAATAAATATGGTGATAAAATGAAAAAGAAAATATTAATTGTCTTATGTGCTCTTCTAATAGGAGGTAGTAGTGCGTATTACTTATTCAATAAAATAGTAGTAAAGAATAATGATGAATATGTATCAGCAAAAGCATTTCAAATAGGAGCCTTTACTAAATATGATAATGCTATAAAAGTAGCAGATAGAAATAATGGAGTAGTAATAGATGATAAAGATGTATATCGTGTATATATTGCCATATTAAATGATAAAACAGCTATTAATAAGTTAGAAAACTATTATAAAGAAATAGGTCTTAACTACTATTTAAAAGATATTACTGTAAAAAAAGAATTTCTAACCAAAATATCTTTATCTGAAGAAATGTTAAAGCAAAGTAGTACTGATACATATGTAGCTATAAACTTAGAAATATTAAAAAAGTATAGGGAGATGTTATGAGTTATCTAATAAAAGAAATACCATTATATGAACGACCTCGTGAACGTTTTAAAAAATATGGAGTTAAATCTTTAAGTAATGAAGAATTATTAAGTATTATAATGCGTACAGGTACTAAAGATAAATCTGTTAAAGATTTATCTTTAGATATTTTAAAGAATATAAAAATAAACGATTTATCTAATATTAATTATAATACTCTTAAGAACATAAAAGGAATAGGTGAAGTAAAAGCTATAACTATAATGAGTGCTATAGAATTTGGAAGAAGAGTATATAGTAAAGAAGATATATCTATTCAAATAAAATCTAGTAATGATGCTTATAATTTAATTAAAGATGATTTAGAGTTTGAACTTCAAGAAAAATTTCTTACAATTTTTCTTAATAATAGAAATAATGTATTAGAAAAGAAAGTAATGTTTATAGGTACAGTAAATAATAGTAATGTTCATTTACGAGATGTCTTTAGAGAAGCTGTTAAGCTAAATTGTACTAATATCATAATTGCTCATAATCATCCTGCTGGATCTCTTACTCCTAGCTATGAAGATATTTATTTAACTAATGAATTTATAAAAATAGGCAATTTAATGAACATAAATGTAATAGATCACTTAATAATTGGCAATAATAATTATTATAGTTTAAGAGAAAGTAATGGTGATCTATTTGTTCAGAAAAAATGAGCTATTTCTAAAAGTTTTAATAGTTACTCTTTTATTATTATTTATCGTAATAACAGGATATTTTAGTAGTATCTTATCTTTTAATAATAAAAAATATACATTAAATAATGCTATGTCTTTAGAAATAAATTCTTTAAAGAATGACTTAAAAGAATTAAAATCTCTAAGTAATATTGAAGACAATTATGTAATAGGTAGAGTAATAGAAAGAGATATTCATAATTTTTATGATGAAGTAGTAATAAACATTGGATCTAAAAATGGTATTAGCCAAAAAGATGCAGTCATAAATGAAGAAGGATTAATAGGAATTGTTTATAAAGTAACAAAAGATTATTCTTATGTAAAACTTCTAACTGGTAACTATAATGTATCTGTTAAAATAAACGATACATATGGTAACTTAAATAAAGGAGTAGTATCATTATTAGATAAATATAGTAATATTAATGAGAAAGATAAAATATACACATCAGGATATAGTGAAACAACTAAAGATATTTATATCGGAGAGATTAGTAAAGTAAATTATGATAATGAAAACTTAGGAAAAGAAGTAACAGTAAAATTAATAGATAATAATAATTTAAATTATATAGCAGTTATAAAAGGAAACTAATGATATATTTAGGATTTATTTTTGATTACTTTATAAATACTTTTCTTCCGATTAATTCATATTTAGTTATTAATAATATTGATAATAATAATATCTTTTCTATCCTAGTAATAGGTATAATATTAGATACTTTATTTGGTCATATTGTATGGAATCTACTAATATTATTAATTTTATATATCATATCTAAAAAAATAAAAACTAAGAAAAAATATCTCTTAGCTAAAAATATAATAATATATTCAATATATTTTA
>DEUO01000041.1:1026-3972 GCA_002362595.1 Caryophanales bacterium UBA3260 | reverse complement strand
GTATTAATATTACTTAAATAAATATTATCGTAAAAGAAATAACGTTATTAAGTTAAGTAATAATATTGGAGAAGAATATCTAAATCGCATTGATAGTATTATATATTTATGTAAGGAGTTGGATGATTCAATTGATATAGATAATATTTATTTAAGTAATATTAATACTATATATCTTGGGGATGATTATTGTTTATTTGTATATGATAATACTATCAGTAAATATGTTTTACCATATGATAAGAGAGCTTTAAAAGAGATTGATTTAATAATTGAATCTTTAAATGAAGATTATTAGATAAAAAAAACTGCTTATGCAGTTTTTATTTTACAACAATATTAACTATTTTATTTGGTACTGTTATTATTTTAACGATTTCTTTTCCTTCTAGATGCTTAGATACTTTTTCGTCTTTAATTGCTAATTCTTTTACTTTTTCTTCTTGTTCATCGATTGGCATTTTAATTGTATTTCTTAATTTACCATTAACTGAAACAGCAATATTTACTTCAGTATCTATTAATTTAGATTCATCATATGTAGGCCATGATTCATAGGCGATAGTTTTATTGTGACCAAATATTTCCCAGATTTCTTCACCCATATGAGGTGTTATACAACTTATTATTTTTATAAATCCTTCAGCATATACTTTAGGACATTTACCTACTTTATAACATTCATTAACAAATATCATAAGTTGACTTATTGCTGTATTAAATCCTAATGTTTCGAAATCATCAGTAACTTTTTTTACCATTGTATTGTATGCTTTATCTAAAGATCCGTCATTACTATCAGTAATGTTTTCCATATTTGTAAAGAATCTCCATACTCTTTCAACAAATTTACGTGCTCCTTCTACTCCACTTGCACTCCATGGTTTAGATGCTTCGATAGGTCCCATAAACATTTCGTAAAGTCTTAGAGTATCTGCTCCATATTTAGCTGCTATGTCTTTAGGGTCTATAGCATATTCAGGATATCTTTTACCCATTTTTATACCATTTTCCCCTAGTATCATACCTTGATGTACTAGTTTTTTAAATGGTTCTTTAACAGGAGATAATCCTTTATCATATAGATAATTATTCCATATTCTTGAATACATTAAATGTCCTACAGCATGTTCAGGACCACCCATATATAAATCAACTGGTAACCAATGTTCTGCTAGTTTTTTATCGCAGAATTCTTTATCGTTTTCAGGGTCAATGTATCTTAAGAAGTACCAACTAGATCCTGCACTGCCAGGCATTGTTGATGTTTCTCTTATTCCTTTTTTACCATCTTTTGTTACATATTTTTTCCATTCTTCAGCATTTTCTAGTGGAGCTTTGCCATTATGGCCTTTATAGTCTTCAAGTTCTGGTAATACAAGCGGTAATTCATTATCTTCAAGTACTATATCATTTCCATCTTCTAAGTGAACAATAGGAACTGGTTCTCCCCAATATCTTTGACGAGCAAAAATCCATTCTCTAAATTTATAATTAATTTTTTTAGAACCAGCTTTTATTTCTGTTAGTTTTTCTAACATTTTATTAATGGCTTCTTCTTTATTCATTCCATCTAATTCTTGAGAATTGATATGAACGCCATCATCAACCATAGCTGATTCTCCGTTAATAGCACGTTCAGCATCATAACGATGAGCATCTGTTTGTAATGTTTCCATTAATTTATCTTTTTCTATCCATACAACATCAGCAATATCTGATTCTTCTTTACTTCTTGTTTCTTGTTGTAGGCTATTTAGTTTTCCTACAACAGTATAACAAGTTATATGACGATTAACGTCTTTATGAGCAGCATAGAAATTATCGTAATAAACAAATTCTAATTGTTTTTCGATGGTAAAGTCTGTGTAACCAGTTTCTTCAATAAGTTCTCTTTTTCCTGCTTCTAGTGGAGTTTCGTCTCCTTCAATACCTCCCATAACAAAGTTAATCCAACCAAATTTTTTCTTTTTAACACATAAATATTTATCTTCAGTTGGGTGTTTCATTACAATATTAACAACTTGTCTTTCAGTCATTGGTTTATCTTCTCGTATTTTAGAATCACCTGTACCAATAAAGTTCTTAGCTATTACTTGTTTAATAGGAATGTTAAATTTTTTAGCGAAATCATAGTCTCTTTGATCATGAGCGGGAACAGCCATAATAGCTCCTGTACCATAACTAGCAAGAACGTAATCACTAATATATATAGGGATTTTATTACCATTTACAGGATTAATAGCATATGCACCGATAAATACACCAGTTTTTTCTTTGTTAAGCTCAGTTCTTTCTAAGTCGCTTTTTGAAGCACATACTTTTTTATATGCTTCTACTTCAGCACGTTTTTCTGGACTTGTTATTTCATCAACGTATTCATGTTCGGGAGCAAAAACACAATAAGTAGCTCCATATAGTGTATCACAACGAGTAGTAAATACAGTAAATTCTTTATCGAAACCATCTATTTTAAAAACAACATTTGCGCCAATTGATTTACCTATCCAATTGCGTTGCATTTCTTTAGTAGATTGTGGCCAATCAATTTCTTCTAGTCCTTCTAGTAATCTTTCTGCAAATGCTGGTTGGTCAATACATAATTGTTTCATGTTTTTTCTAACAACTGGATATCCTCCACGTTCTGATTTTCCATCAATAACTTCATCATTAGATAGAACTGTACCTAGTTCTTCACACCAGTTGACTGGCATATCTATGTATTTAGCATAGCCATCTTTATATAATTGTTTGAATATCCATTGTGTCCACTTATAATATTTAGGATCACTAGTAGAAATCATTTTAGACCAGTCATAGTCAAATCCTAAAGTATTTAGTTGTTCACTAAAATAAGCGATATTTTTTTCAGTAAATCCACTTGGATGGTTACCTGTTTGAACAGCATATTGCTCAGCAGGTAAACCAAATGAATCATATCCCATT
>DEUO01000041.1:507-726 GCA_002362595.1 Caryophanales bacterium UBA3260 | reverse complement strand
TGAATCATATCCCATTGGATGTAAGACATTAAATCCTTGCATACGTTTCATACGAGAAACGATATCTGTTGCAGTATAACCTTCAACATGACCAGCATGTAATCCTACCCCACTTGGGTAAGGAAACATATCAAGTACATAATATTTAGGTTTGCTAAAGTCCCAAACATCTGTTTTAAATGTTTGATTTTCTTTCCAGTATTTTTGCCATTTTTTTTC
>DEUO01000041.1:0-223 GCA_002362595.1 Caryophanales bacterium UBA3260 | reverse complement strand
CCAGTATTTTTGCCATTTTTTTTCTATTTCAGTAAAATTATATTCCATTTTATTTTCCCCATTTCTTATTTAACATTTTTCCATAAATTATATATAAACTAAATATTAGAATTAATATTATTATAAAAGCTATTGCTAATTTAAATAAATCTGGTACTGGTACCCATAATGAAAATGATATTGTAAATGATAATATAAATGCATTTATAATAGATACTCCATT
>DEUO01000078.1:8127-8261 GCA_002362595.1 Caryophanales bacterium UBA3260 | reverse complement strand
TATATTGCATATACTTGTTAAGCGATTAAATTCACTAACATCATTATTAGGATTTAAGTTATAGAAACAGAATTGTTTAAAAATATCTCTTTCTGTTATTTGACGATTAGATACTTTTTTATAAGAGACATATT
>DEUO01000078.1:7083-7845 GCA_002362595.1 Caryophanales bacterium UBA3260 | reverse complement strand
AAGAGACATATTTTTCTAGTTCTTCTCTTAAATTAACTTCATATATTTTAGATAAACTAAACAGTACTTTTAGATAATTCCTTTTTTCTTTATCTTCTAAGTCATCTTTTTTAGAAATATATTCTTCTAAAAGATTACAGAACGATTCGAAATCGATATTATATCCTAGTTTTTTGGCTTTATATTTTAAATTTTTAACAAATTTTAGAGCTTTTTTTTGATATTCTTCAGTATTTTCTTTGGCTTCTTGTTTTAATTCTTCTAAATATTTTTCATCTTTTTCTGCGGCATAAAAAACACAGAATTTACGGAATGTTTCTTCCATACTATCACCTATTATTAAGTATATCAAAAAAGATAACTTATTTTAAGTTATCTTTAATAAATTCATTAATTTTGTCGATGATTTCGTCAAGTTGAACATCAATATTATTTCCACTTTTTCTTTCTTTCCATTCAACAAGACCATCTGATATTTTTTTACCAATTGTTATTCTTAATGGTATTCCAATAAGGTCCATATCTTTAAATTTAACGCCTGGTCTTTCATCACGGTTATCATATAGAACTTCGATGTTATTTTGATGTAAAGTTTCATATAGTTTTTCAGCAAACTCCGTTTGTTCTTCATTTTTCATATCTATTTGAACTAAACATACTTTATATGGAGCGACATTCATAGGCATAATCATACCATGTTCATCATTATTTTGTTCTATAATACTAGCAAGAATTCTTCCTACACCAATACCATAACATCCC
>DEUO01000078.1:3672-6813 GCA_002362595.1 Caryophanales bacterium UBA3260 | reverse complement strand
CCTACACCAATACCATAACATCCCATAGTAACAACTTGTTCCTGATTATTTTCATCTAAGTAAGTAAGACCTAATTTTTCAGCATATTTAGTTCCTAGTTTGAATAGGTTACCTATTTCAATACCTTTTTTGAAGTATAGTTTACCACCACAATGAGGACAAATATCTCCTTCTTTAACATTTACTATATCAGCAGCCATATCATATTTAAAATCGCTTATATTGGTATTTATGTAATGATATCCTTCTTTATTAGCACCACAACAGAAGTTTTTCATTTTTAATACTTCATTATCAATTATTATTTTAGCATTTAGACCAACTGGACCAGTATAGCCTGGAACAGCATTACTTGTGGCAATTAAAGCATCATCAGCAAAATTTATTTCTTTAACACCTAATAACTTACATACTTTATTTTCGTTAAGTTCTCTATCTCCTCTAATAAAGAATACAACTAATTCGTCGTTTACATTCATAAGAAGTGCTTTAATTGATTTTTTTACATCAGTTTTTAAGAAAGCGCATACATCTTCGATTGTTTCTTTGTGTGGTGTTTCAACACATTCTATTTTTAAAGTTTCTTCTTCAGATGCAATATTAGAAATACACTCAGATACTTCAATATTTGTTGCGTAATCACATGAATCACATAGCACTAAAGTATCTTCGCCAATATCAGTTACAGCTTGATATTCTTCAGATAAAGTACCACCCATAGCACCACAATCGGCTTTTACTATTTTGTAATCAATACCTAAGCGATCATAGATTCTATTATAAGCATTTTTCATTATATTGTAAGATGAATCTAATTCTTGGTCGTTTCTATCAAATGAATAAGCATCTTTCATTATGAATTCTCTTACTCTTATTAAGCCATATCTTGGTCTTGGTTCATCTCTAAATTTATCAGCTTGTTGGTAGATTGTAAAAGGTAAATCTTTATAACTTTTTACCATTGCTTTAGCAGCAATTGTAAATAATTCTTCATGAGTAGGACCTAGTACTAATGGTTTATTTCCTCTATCTTTTAGGTTGAACATATCATTACCAAATGCTTCTACCCTACCACATGTTTCATAGTATTCACTTGGAATTAAGCTTGGCATTAATAGTTCTTGGGCACCTGCTCTATCCATTTCTTCTTTAACTATTCTTTTTATATTATCAAGTGTTTTTAATCCAAGTGGTAAGAACATATATATACCTGCACCTACTTTTTTAATCATTCCGCTACGTACAAGTAAGTTACCACTTTTACTTTCTTCATCTTTAGCATCTTCTCTTAATGTAAAGAAATAACTATTATTTAATTTCATATTTTATTCTCCTTCTATTATTATTTTTTATTATATTATACGGTCGTTTAAGCATAATTTTCATAAATATACCTCCTAAAAAAAGGATGGTACGCAAAGGAGTGCTTTTAGCACGGTACCATCCTTATATACTCTTTTTGATAACGGAAATATCCGGAAATATTTTCATATTTCATTCATGGGTAGGAATATTTTATATTTAATGCTTAGCTCTCATCAATGCTTAAGTTTTCTGTAATTAAAGTGATAAAATATTATGTCCCAATCAACATATTAGTTACAATAATAAAACAATTACTATCTTTTGTCAAATAGTAATTGTTAGTATATATTAATAAATTGGAGGTGTTGGCATTCCAGAATTATTTGGAGCCATTGGTTGTTGTCCTCCCATTGGTGCAGTTTGACCACCCATTGGTGCAGTAGATTGTCCACTTTGACTTGCTACAATTTGAATTAATTTTGCTTTAAATTCTTTTTCTTCTTGATCTTCTAAGCCAATATGGTCAATTCTAACAATTTGGTTATGATCAAATAATAAAGTTTGATCTGAGCTTAGTGAACCTTCAGGAAATAGTACTCCTGAATAGTCATAAACTTTATCAGGCTTACTTGCATCCATTGTGCAAAAACCATTTATCATAACTCTTTTTGTTCCATTTTGTAATAAAACAACTGATCCTACTGGTAAATATTTATTCCTTATTTGTCCATTCATATTCTTCATTCCTTTACTATTCTTAACTATAATGATTATACTATATTAATTAATTTATGTCTATATATAAGTTTTTATAAGTCATTTACTACTGCTGGAGTAGTTATTTTATTTAATTCAGCAATTATATCTTCTTCTGTTACAGCTCCTGCTAATGCACTTACTGCTTGATTTCCTTGAATAAAGTAAATAACTGGAGTTTCTTCACAAGTTGGTGAAGTGCCCGGTTTACATACTGGTACTATAGTTGGAAATAATGCTTTTACTTCAGACATATAGTAATCAGGTAAACGATAACTATAAAAGTCTCTTTCTTTTTGAACTTTAACTAAACTATTAAATAATTTTTCTTCGTCGTCATCATATGGATAATTTGTTCCTACATAAAGTACTTTTATTTTGTTAAGAGCCATGTATGATTGAAGTTCGTCTATAGAATATATTTCTTTCATACCATTTGTATTGAGGTCATTTTTTTCATTTTCCATTTCTTCTATAGCATCTTCAAACATTGCATTAATTATTTCATCATTTGCCATTTTATCTTTTAATTTATTAATTACTTTTTCTTCATCTATAGTATCAGTGCTTACTGCTTTCTTAGTATCTGGCATTTCTAATGAATCATTTGATTCAAATTTGTAGTCACCTTCAACAGATAGATATTTATCTTCGATATCAACTCTAAATTTATAATCACCATCTATCTTAGTTTTTTCTTCTTTTTTAGTTAAATAAACAGAACCACCTATAAGGTTTTTACCATCTTCAAAAACATTAAATGATACATCAATTTTTTCATCACTAAAATCTTTTATTGTAGCTTCAAATACTTTTTCGCCTTCTACTTCGATAGTAATATTTCTTTCTTTATCTTTTTCACCTTTTATTTCTATTTTGTTTTCATCTTCACCAATAGTAATAATAAAAGTTTTACCATCATCAACATAATTAATTATTTCTTCGTTTTCTACTTCAATATTAAAACCACTAAATGTATTTAAGAATCCTTTTGTATAGATATTTAATACTACTTTATTTTCATATTCTATTTCATCTGTACTATCTTTTAATTTATTAAGTTCTTCTTTTACTTTATCT
>DEUO01000078.1:0-3464 GCA_002362595.1 Caryophanales bacterium UBA3260 | reverse complement strand
TTAAGTTCTTCTTTTACTTTATCTTCATCCATTTCAGTTATTTCAGATAGAATACGAATAAATTCTTTATCATCAGTTAATTTATCTATTGTATCTTTAGCTAATGTCTTTAAGGCTTTATCTGTTATTTTATAACTGTATTTAGTAAAATTTTGATTATCTTTAGTAACATCCATTTTGGTTTGTTCTTTTGACATATCATCTGAATCTAATGATTCAGCAAGAGCATTTGTAGTTGCTTCTATTAGATAGTCAATATCTTTTATTTCAGGCATATCTTCTTGTAATTTATCAATTTGTTTATTGATACTTTCAAAGTCAATGTCTAATTCTTCGCCTTCCATATATATTAAATTATCTAATAAGTTGCTAGTTGCATACACTTTTTCATCCGTATAGTATGTTGCAGCATTTATTTCTTCTTTTTGACCTTTATAAGATGCTGTAAAACTTGCTTCTTTTTTATTAGCATCTAGTCCTACTTTAGCACCTATACTTAAATCTTTAAGTTCAAAACCTAGTTCTTCTTTGTCAACAAGATTGCTATCAACACTTGCATTAATTCCAAATGTTAAAGCTTTGTTTTTCATGTCGAAATTTTCAACAATACGATCTACTTCAGTTAGAGTGTTGCTGACCTCTTTATAAGCACTTTTAATAGCAGATTTAAATATTATTTTAGGAGATGACATTACTGTTTTATATGTTACTACTCCTCCAAATGCTAAAACAAAAATTACAATTGCAATAATTATAGGAATAAGATGCTTTTTTGATTTTGGTTCAGCAAAATCAGTATTATTTAGATTTCCCATACCTGGAGCTATTGTGTTCATTGTATTCACTGAATTCATCTGATTCATCTGATTCATTGGATCAACAGGATTCATTGGATTTATGGGATTTTGCCCACTCATTGGACTTGGTTGGGGTTGTCCATAATTCATATTATTCCCTTCATACATATTATTTATTCCTGGTTGGGTATTAGGAATATTCCCTGTCATATTGTTATTATTTTGATTATTATTTTCGTAATTCATACTTCAGACCTCTCTTTATTATATTAATTATAACATACAAAATGGAATATATCTTATTTTTTCGAATAAATTTTATCAGGTGGTTAGATGAAAAGAAAATTTTTAATGTTTTTTTTAGTACTTAGTTTAACATTTATGAAGGTGAAAGCTCTTGATTTAACAAGTTATAGTGAATCAGCAATTTTACTAGAACCAACGACTAAAACTATAATTTATGAAGTTAATAAAGACGAAAGAAGACCTCCAGCTTCAATGACTAAAATAATGACAATGTTGCTTATTATGGAAAACATTGATAATGGTAAAATAGGTTTACATGATAAAGTTACAATTAGTAAGAATGCTGCTGGTATGGGTGGAAGTCAAGTATTTTTACAAGAGAATATGCAAATTGAAGTTGAACAATTAATAAAGGGAATTGCTATTGCAAGTGGAAATGATGCAGCAGTGGCGATGGCTGAATATATCGCTGGTAGTACTGATGAATTTGTTAATATGATGAATAAGAAAGTTAGTGAATTAGGACTTAAGAATACTAATTTTGCAAATGTTCATGGTCTTGATCAAGAAAATCATTACTCTAGTGCTTATGATATGGCGGTAATAGCTATGGAACTTTTAAAGCATGAGCAAATATTAAATTATACATCTTTGTATGAAGAGTATTTAGAAAAGCCTGATGGAACAAAAAGTTGGCTAGTAAATACTAATAAATTAGTGCGTTTTTATGAAGGTGTTGATGGATTAAAAACAGGTTTTACATCAACTGCCAAATATTGTCTTACAGCTACAGCTAAAAAGAATGGTATTAGATTTTTAACAGTTGTAATGGGAGTTGATACTTCAGAGCATAGAAGTGCCGATACAACAAGTATGTTAAATTATGCTTTTGCAAATTATAAGTTAAATAAAATAATTGAAAAAGGGCAAAATATTACTGAAGTAAAGATAAATAGAGGTCAACAAGACAAAATAATTGCGATGGCTAATGAAGAAGTATATGAATTAATAAAAGGTAATGATAATAGAAATTATTCATATAAAATTAATTTAGAAGAGATAAAAGCTCCTATTAGTAATGGAGAAGTTGTGGGTAACTTAGAAATTATCAACAATGAGGGAAATGTTGTTAAGAAAATAGATTTAGTAAGTACACAGGAAGTAAAGAAAGATAACTTTTTTAGTTTATATAAAGAATTTTTTAAGAAAATATTAAATGGCTTTATGTAGAAAGTTATATATTTCTTTTTTTATATATGATATAATTATACATAATAAAGGGGTTTGGGAAGTTAAGGAAAGAAGTGATTTTTGTGAATGAACAAAATACAGGTAATCAAAATCAACAGCAAGGTGGAAATGGAGTTATTGCACCTAGTAATTTAAATACAAATAACAATCAAGTTATAGGAAATAATGTTCAACAAGGAATTGAACCACTTCCTACTCCAACTGTTTCACAACCACAGGTTGTACAGCAACCGGTTCAACAACCAGTTAATCAAGAGGCTCCTGTTTCGCAGCCAGCTCAAGTTAATCCACAGCCACAGCCAGTTCAGGTTACACAACCTGTAGCTTCTCAGGAACCTGTTCAACCTACTCAACCTGTACCGCCAGTTCAACAAGTTACACCAGTTGCTCCTATACAACAGCAGGTACCTGTAGGGCAAGTACAACCTACTCAGTCTGTTACTCCTACTCCAGTTGCACAACCGCAAGTTGTACAACAACCTGTAGCTACTACTACTCAACCAGTAGTTGAACAACAGAACGTAATACCTACTCCAGTAAATGTAGTTAATCCACAAACTCAAGATATAAACAGTCAAGTACCTACTCCACCAATACAACCTACTCCACAAGTCCCAAGTGGTGGAATGTATGGACCTAGTGTACCAATTGATTTAGGAACTGATGCAACGCAAGTTGGTTTTGTAGCATCTTCTTCTACAATACCAAAGAAGAAAAATAAACCACTTATTATAGGAATAATTGTTGTAGTACTTGTTGCGCTTGGATTATTAGGATACTTCTTTATATATCCTTTAATAGTAAGAACATTCTTTAGTGAACCTATTAATGTATATGAAACTTCTATTAATCATTTCTATAAGGGAATTACTGACACAACAAATCAAATAGTACATAGTAAAGCTATATATGATATTAGTTTAACATTAGACTCTAATATAGAAGATTTAAAAAGCTTTGCAGGATATACATATGGAGTTAATTTTGGAGTAGATCCTGATAAAGAATCATTACAAATGGGATTCCGTTTAAAAAATAATGAAAAAGATAAAGATTATTATTATAATGAATATTTAAAAAATGGAAAGAAATATTTAAACTATTCTACAAGACCTGGATATATATATAATGGAGAAATTGATTTAGAAGAAAAAACAAATTTATTTGTTA
>DEUO01000118.1:19828-20850 GCA_002362595.1 Caryophanales bacterium UBA3260 | reverse complement strand
GCCTTTTTCATTACTTTTGAATCCTTCCTTTATACCAAGTATAAAAGAATAAAAACCTATACTTAATAAACCTATTAAAGAATTTACTATGTTATTTAATGGCCATATAAGATTTATTAAAGTTAATATCAATGATAAAATCATTATAAAAATAACTATCTTTCCTTTTTTCAAAGTCTTTTTTACATAATTCATTTATATCACCTAATAATTTATATGTTTAAAAATCTATAATATTCCCATAATAATAATGGTGATTAATATGCTTAAAGTAATAACAAGAACATTATTCTTCTATTTCTTCGTCGCAGGTTCTTATCGTATTATGGGTAAAAGAGAAGTCGGTCAACTAGGAATAATTGATTTAATAGTTTCTATTTTAATAGCAGAAATAGTAGCTATTAGTATTGAAAAAACAGATGAATCTATCTTACTTGCAATTCTTCCCATAAGTGTCTTAGTAATCCTAGAATTACTCCTAGGTTATATAAGTGTAAAATCTCGTACATTTAATAAAATATTTGGTGGTAAACCAACAACAATAATCAGCGAAGGCAAAATACTATATAAAAATATGGTTAGTCAAAGATACTCTCTAGATGACTTATTACTAGAACTACGTAAGAAAAAAATATCTTCTATAGATGAAATAGAGTACGCTTTTTTAGAACCTAATGGAACTCTATCATTATTTCCTTATAAACCCTTTAAAACAAAAAATATCTGTCCTTTACCAGTTATAGTAGAAGGCTCGATTCAATACCATAATTTATCATTTATTGGTAAAAATGAAACATGGATAAAAAACATAATAGCTAAAAATAACTTGAATTTAAAAGACATCTTTTATGCGATAGTTAAGAAAAACCATATCTATATTATCAAAAAATCATTGAACTAATACTTTCTTAACATAATAAAAATCTAATAAAGTAACATAAAATATATTAATAATTTCTGCTATAATAAGAGAATATATCTTAAAATCTAATAAACCTAATATTATCATACATAATAGTTTC
>DEUO01000118.1:18536-19523 GCA_002362595.1 Caryophanales bacterium UBA3260 | reverse complement strand
TACTAGTTTTAACTTTATTTAAAGCTGTTAATATAGTAGATAATGGTGCTTCTATATAAAATAATATAAAAAAAGGAGCAAGTAATCTAATATAATTTATTCCAGCCTCAGTATCATATAATATCTTTATTATCTGCTTAGCAAAAATATCTATAAATATAGTACATATAATACCTAATCCTAAAGACAATATAATAGCTTGCTTAGCTCTTTTCTTAACCAACTTATTATTTCCTTCCGCCCTATATCTAGATATCTCTGGTAATAAAGAATTACAAATAGCTGTTATTAAAAATGATGGAAAGAGTAATGTACTAACAACATATGCATTATATATACCATATTGATATTGAATATATTGCATACTATTACTCCTATAAAGTAATATAGAAGAAAATAAAATTGGTTCCAAAAAATAACCTATATTAGCTAATATCTTTCCACTAATAGAAGGAACAACTATGCTAAGTATCTCCTTTGTTTCATGCTTATCAAACTTTAAATCATCTCTCGTTATAACCTTATCTTTAGGTAAAAATAAATATAAAATTAAAATAGAAAAAGACTCTGTTAATATATTTAATAAAAAAAGAGTAGTAACTACAACAACAACTCCATACTTAGAAACTTTCGGCAACAAAAAAATAATTAATATCAATCTAAAACATTGTTCTAAAACATTACTTATCATATGTGGTGCAATATTTTGTTTACCATAAAAATAACCCTTTATAATATAACCTAAAGAAATAAAAGGTAAAGTTAAAGAACAAGCAAGTAATGGATAAAAAGTATCACGATTATGTAATAAATATTTACTAATAAAAGGCGAAGCTAAAAACATAACACTTATTAATATTAAATTAAGAAAAAACATAATATAACAAGAATTAATTAATACCTTACGACTTGCTATATTAGAACTAATTCTCATACTAATAGACATTAAAATATTAAAACTTGCTAAAGTAATTAATAAAGAATATG
>DEUO01000118.1:0-18244 GCA_002362595.1 Caryophanales bacterium UBA3260 | reverse complement strand
TATGTAGGATTAATTAAAGACATCAAAGAAATACCATCTATACCTATAATCCTTGTATATATTATTCTAATTATTAATCCAATTACTTTAGTTAACAAACCACCAATACCTAATATAATAGTTGATTTCAAAAATTTATTTTTCACGTATCTTTTCTCCTTTATAAGTTCCTTATTTTGTTATATAATTAATTTATGATGGTGATTTATATGGAAGAAATAACTTTTAGTTCTCAAAAAGATTTATATAATAGAATAGAGCCAGCATTACGCAGTAGAGCCAAACTATTACATCTAAAAGGTTTCACAAGTATAACCGAAAAAGATATCTGGGATTATCTAAGATTAAACAAATGGATAAAAGAAACAGGTTTAGAATTATGCGAATTAGTAGATGATATCTTACATTGTGAAGATAAAAATATTCTTCTTTACTGTCATGATAAATATATGAAAGATAACTCTTCTTTAGAAGAGATATTTGAAATGCCAAAATTAAAAGAATAGGAGAGATAAACATGCTAAATTTACCTAAGAAAGAAAAACCTATTACCTACGACGAATTATATGAGAAAATAAAAAAAATAATAAAAAAAGAAGAAGAACTAGATATAATAAATCGCGCTTATGCTTTTGCTTTAGAACATCATGGAAATAAAAAAAGACTTAATGGCGACCCTTACATTTCTCATCCTCTTGAAGTGGCTAATATATTAAGTGATTTAAATGTAGATTACGTAACTATTGCTTGTGCTCTTATCCACGAAACAGTTAATCATACTGATGCTACAATCGATGAAATAAAAGAAGAATTCGGTGAAGAAATAGCAAGCATCGTTTATAGTGTAAGTAAAATAAATAGATTAGAACTATCAGATGATAAAGACTCATCTGCCCAATATTTAAGAAAAGTCTTAGTAGGTCTATCAGAAGATGTAAGAGTTCTATTTATCAAATTAGCAGATAGATTACATAACATGCGTACCTTATATGCACTACCAGTTGAAGAACAAAAACAAAAAGCTAATGAAACAATAAATGTCTTAATCCCAATTGCACATCGTCTAGGAATTAATAGTATAAAAAGTGAGCTAGAAGATTTATGCTTAAGATATACAAAACCAGAAGTATACAACGATATTCTAGAAAAACTAGATGGCTCACGTGAAGAACTAAATGAATTACTAGTCGAAATGAAACAAAGCATTTCTGAAATTCTAACCGAAAATGGTGTTAACTTTAAAATAAAAGGTCGTGTTAAATCAGTTCATAGCCTTTATAACAAAATGGATAATGGTAAAAGATTTAGTGATATATATGATATTCTAGCTCTAAGAGTTTTTGTCGATACAGAACAAGATTGCTACTTAACAATCGGCTTAATTCATAGTAAATATCGCCCAATGCCAAGAAGATTTAAAGACTATATTGCTAACCCTAAAGAAAATATGTATCAAAGTTTACATACAACAGTATTTGGTATAGATGGTCATCCTTTTGAAATTCAAGTACGTACTTATGAAATGGATGAAATAGCTGAAAAAGGAATAGCTTCCCACTGGTCATACAAAGAAAAAGGTTCTGTAAAAATTCAAAGTATGATGGAACATAAACTTGAAATGTTTAGAAATATTATCGAAGCTAATCAAGGAATAGAAAGTGACCAAGAATTTGCTACAAACCTAAATAGCGAACTATTTAGTGATTTAATATATTGCTATACTCCAAAAGGAGATGTCTTAGAACTTCCTAAAGGAGCAACTCCTATCGATTTTGCATATCGTATTCATAGTGGAGTAGGTGAAAGAACAATTGGTGCTATTGTTAATGATCAAATAGTTCCTCTAGATTCTACTCTAGAAGACGGCGACATAGTAAAAATAAATACTGGTAAAGAACCAAATCCTAACAAAGACTGGCTAAAATTCGTAAAAACTAGCCAAGCCAAAAGCAAAATAAAATCATATTTTAGCAAACAAGATCGTGCTAATTACATCGAACGTGGCAAAGAAATAATCGAAAAAGAAATAAAACGTCGTAAACTATCTATAAATGATGTCTTAACAGAAACTAATATTAATAAAGTTCTAAAAGATACACATAGTAACGACTTAGATGATTTGTATCTTGCAATTGGTTCCTTACGTTTTACTGCTGGTTACATAATTGATTTAATATTCGAAGACAAAAAAAATGTAATGGATATTTATCTAGGTAAAATAGCTAACCACTCCAAAACTGGTCGCAACGCTAAAGGAGATATTATCGTAGCAGGAATAGATGACATCCTTGTAACAATCGCTAATTGTTGTAAACCAATTAAAGGCGATAAAATCGTTGGATACATAACAAAAGGTGAAGGAATAACTGTTCATAAAGCTGATTGCTCCAATATCAAAAATAGTACAAGACTTATTGATGTAGAATGGAACATGAATAGTGAATCTTCTTACTTTACTGATCTTACTATAAAAGTCTTAAAAGGGAAAAATCAATTACTTGATATCATAACTAAAGCCTCCCAAAAAGATGTTTATATTGAATCAATAAATACTATTGAAGAAGAAACAAGTACAACATTTAAAGTAACAGTAAAAACAATATCTAGTATTCAACTAGAAAACTTTATAAGTGATTTAAAATCTTTACCATTTTTAATCGATGTAGGAAGGACTCATAAATAATGAAATGTGTAGTACAAAAAGTAAACGAAGCAAGTGTTACAGTAGATAATAAATTAATAAATAAAATAGATAGAGGATTACTAGTTCTTGTTGGATTCACCGATACAGATACTGAAAAAGAATTAGAATACTGTGTTCGTAAAATAGTAAATCTTCGTATCTTTGAAGATGAAAATGATGTAATGAATAAAAGTGTTCTTGATTGTAATGGTGAAATACTATCAATCTCTCAATTCACTTTATATGGTGATGTAAAAAAAGGCAACCGTCCATCTTATGTTAAAGCTCTAAGCGGTGACAAGGCCTTACCTCTATACGAAAAATTCAATAAAATGTTAAATGAACACATTAAAACATATGATGGTATATTTGGTGCTGATATGAAAATAAAATTACTTAATGATGGACCAACAACAATTATCATTGATACTGATAATAATTAAGGTGATAAAATGAAAGATATCGTAAAAACAACCATCTCCGTAAGTATTATTATCATCATAATTCTCTTCGTTTATGGTATAATTGGGAATCTTCATTACGGTGTAGAACTATTAACTAGAACTCAATTAAGTGCTAATGACCCAATAATTGGTATACTAATGGAACGTATAGAAGCTAATAACTCTTTACGTCGTGCTAAACTTGTAAATACCGATTTAACTAGTCAAGAAATAATTGAGTTCACACTTGATAACATAAACGAAAATGATTATTCAAAAGAAAACGTTGAAGCAGTAAAAATCGTCTGCCAAGTAAATGATAAAGTAAAATTTAATACTAACGATCAAGCATGTGAACTAATAGTAATAAATAATAGTACATTTATGGATTATCAAAAAAAATACTTTAATACAAATATACCTTTAAACTATGATGAAATAAAATACCATGGATATTATTGCAAAAATGATGGTGAAAAATACTACTGCCTTACCGAACCATTTAACAATAATATTCTAGATTATTCCTCATATGAAAGTGCTTATGAAGAAAAAAATCAAATTGTTCTTCGCGGTTACTATTTAAGAATAGATGCCAGTGATAAAGAACGTTGTACTAAATACTTTGATAATGCTTACTGTAATTCTTATAGTACTAATCCTAAACCAAACATATCAGAAGATATTATTAAAAAAGATGGTGTATTATATGAACATATATTTAAGAAAAATGATGTATCATACTATTTAGAAAGAAGTTACATCGTAAGTAGTGATAACCAAAAAAGCTAAATATAGAAGGTGATAAAATGTATCAAACTCCCGAAAAATTAGGAACAAAAAAGAAATTAGAAATAGTTGCTATTATTATAGGAATTATTTGGGCAATAACATTATTAATAAATTACATAAACTATACTAATAACAAACCTTTACTTCTAGCTATTCATACAACTAAAGAATATGATGATGGTTACGTTGAAGAATACATAAGTCTTGGCTATATATATCGTATTTATAATCGTACTTCAATTGCTCGTGAAGAATTAGTTCCTTTTTGGATTCCTCGAGAAAATCCTGAGAGCGAACCAGACCTTCCAAAAGTAAAAGTATTTAATGGCGACGATATTCCTGCTAACCCTCAACGTCAAGATCGTTTTAGAGGTTTATTATACTTTTACAATCGAAAAAGAGAATTACTCGGCGTATATAACTGTGTTAATTCAAATGGTAAATGTTCTAAAGCATTTGCTGGTTGGGATAAATATAATACTAGTAATAAAGATGCCTTAACTAAGATAGATGAAAATCTTCATACAATTGATATTATTCATGATAAATATGCTTTTGTTGATGACTCTGTACCTCAAGAATCTAAATATGGCGATTCTTCATACCAAAGAATTATCTATTTATATCAATTTAATGAAGGAGAAGAACATATTATTGCTAAATATTCAGATATAAAAGAAAGTGCATACGACAAAGATCGCGAACTAGCAACAGGCGATTCTAATCGTTTCATTGTCCGTAACTACGACTCTCCAAAATGGGGCGTAATAAGCATTTCTGAATCTGGTGAAATAAAAGAAGAATTACCATTTGAATACGAATCAATAGATTATGATGAAGACACTAAATATTATATTTTATGTAAGGATGAAAAATGGACAATATATGATTTAAGAGAGCAAAAACAAGTATCAGAAGAAAGTACTGATCCAATATATAACGTATGGAGTAATAATAACTTAACTTATTATTATAAGACGGGAAAAGATCGTTACATCAATGATTACAAAACAGTTGTAGACTATAAAGTATATCGTCTAGAAGACAATAAAGTATTCTTAGATGCTCCACATGTAACAGAAATTATCGAAAAACCAAATTGTCTTGTATATATTACTGAAGATGATAATATTTTACACTTTTATGATTATGGTAAAGTAGAAAGATATAAACTACAACTAGCTTTCTCAGATATGCATCATAACGAACTAACTCATCCAGCATTTCAAATCTGGCGTGAATCAGATAAATACATGACATTGCGCATATATAAAGGACGTGAATTAGGTAATGATTACGATACAGAAACTGTAAACTTAAGTAACTGGGAAGCAAACTATTAGCAAAATAATAAACATAATTGACATAAAACCCAAAAAATAATATAATACATTTAGATTTTTCTTATTGAAAGACGAGTAATATGTTATGAAAATCACAGAGAGAGGCTAGAATGCTGCGAACGCCTTATTGGATAATATACGAAAAACAACTTTCTAAAAGTAAGAACGCATTAAAGCGATAAAATAAAAATAATTGAGAGTACCTATGTAAAGTAAGGTGGCACCGCGGAATATTTTCGTCCTTACAAAATAGGTACTCTTTTTATATTAGAAGGGAATGAATAAAATGATAATAAAACCAAAAGGAACTCATGATATATACGGCGAAGAAATGCTTCGCTGGCAATATGTATCACGCGTCATAGATGAAATAATGGATAGATATAATTATGGTAAAATTAGAACTCCATTATTTGAAAGTACTGAATTATTCCATAGAGGAGTCGGTGATACCACAGATATCGTAAGTAAAGAAACATATGATTTTATCGATCGTGGTGACCGTAACATGACTCTAAGACCAGAAGGAACTGCTGGTGTAGTAAGAAGTTATATCGAAAATAAAATGTATGGTGACCCAATCCAACCAATAAAACTTTACTATAATGGAACAATGTATCGTTATGAAAGACCACAATCTGGTCGTGATAGAGAATTAACTCAATTTGGTGTTGAAGTATTAGGTTGCAGTGATCCTGCCATCGATGCTGAAGTAATTAGCTTAGCTGTAAATATCTTTAAATTACTCGGTCTTAAAGGAGTAAAAGTAAAAATAAATAGCTTAGGAGATACTGAATCAAGAAATAATTATCGTAAAGCTCTAATAAAATATTTTACTCCACGTATCAATGAATTATGTCCTGATTGTCAAGAAAGACTAAAAAAGAATCCACTACGTATTCTAGATTGTAAATTTGATGCTAATCATGAACTTATTAAGAACGCTCCAGTAATGTTAGATTACCTAAATGAAGAATCAAAAAACAGATTTGAAGACGTAGAAAACTATCTAGATGTATTAGATATCGATTACGAAGTAGACCCTAAAATTGTTAGGGGACTTGATTACTACTCACATACTGTCTTTGAAATAGAAGCTACTGTAAAAGACTTTGGTGCTAACAATGTTTTAGCTGGTGGCGGAAGATACGATACAATGGTTAGCAATCTTGGTGGCCCTGATACTCCTGGTATCGGCTTCGCTTGTGGTATAGGAAGACTAGTAATGGCTCTAGAAAAAGAAAATGTTGACTTACCAATCAAAAAAGACTTAGATGTATTTATTCTATATGCTAACGATACTGAAAAAGAATATGCAATAGCTCTTACCCAAGACCTAAGATTAAATGGTTTTAGAGTAGAAACAGAATATATGAATCATGCCCTAAAAGGTCAATTCAAACAAGCAGATAGATTAAATGCTAAAATGCTAATTATACTAAATGATGAAGATTTAGTAGGTGGCGAAATACAAGTAAAAGATAATCTAACTAAAGAAGTAACAATGGTAAAAGAAGCCGAAATAGATGATTATTTAGATTTAAATTTGAGGTGATAGAAATGGATTTAAAAGATTTATTTAAAATAGTAAAAATAGGAAGTGAAGTTACTGTACAAGGGTGGGTTAGAAACCATCGTAAACAAAAGGAATTCGGTTTTATAGATTTTAGTGATGGAACCACTCAACAACATTTACAAGTAGTATATGATGACAAAATAAGTAATTTTATTGAAGTACAAAAAATGTTAGTTGGTTGTGCAATAGAAGTTAAAGGAACAATTGTCGAGTCTCAAGGTAATCAAGATTTCGAGCTTAAAGCAAACGTAATTACACTACTTGGTGATTGCCCAGCAGATTATCCTATTCAACCTAAAAGACATACCAGAGAATTTTTAAGAGAAGTAGCTTATCTTCGCCCAAGAACTAATTTGTTCCAAGCTGTATTTAGAGTTAGAAGCATCGCAGCTTATGCAATACATAAATATTTTCAAGAAAGAAATTATGTATACTTCCATGCTCCACTTATAACAGCAAGCGATTGTGAAGGAGCAGGTGAAATGTTTCAAGTTACAACACTTGATTTAAATCGTATTAACGGAAAACCAGATTACTCTAAAGACTTCTTTGGTAAACAAGCTAATCTAACAGTTAGTGGTCAACTAGAAGCAGAAACATTTGCTTTGGCATACAAAAAAACATATACATTTGGTCCAACATTTAGAGCAGAAAACTCAAATACTAAGACCCATGCTAATGAATTCTGGATGATTGAACCAGAAATGGCCTTTACTGATTTAAATGGTGATATGGATATAATGGAAGATATGCTAAAATATGTCGTTAACTATGTCCTAGAAAACGCATCATTAGAAATAGATTTCTTTGACCAATTTGTTGAAAAAGGTTTAAAAGATAAATTAAATAAATTAGTAAATTCTAAATTTACAAGAATAGATCATGAAGAAGCTATAAAGATATTAAAAGAAGCTGATGTAAAATGGGAATTCGTTCCTGAATATGGCGAAGATATAGCTAAAGAACATGAAAAATATATTACAGAATACTTTAATGGACCAGTATTCATCAAAAACTGGCCAAAAGATATTAAAGCATTCTACATGAAACAAAATAACGACGGCAAAACAGTTGCAGCTGTTGACCTTGAAGTACCTGGTGCTGGTGAATTAATGGGTGGCTCTCAAAGAGAAGAATCTTATGAAAAACTTATTAATCGTATGAAAGAATTAGGTATGGAAGTAGATAGTATGGATTGGTATCTAAATTTAAGAAAATTTGGTGGATGCATCCATTCAGGATTTGGAATGGGATTTGAAAGATTATTAATCTATCTAACAGGTGTTGAAAACATTCGTGATGTAATTCCTTATCCAAGAACTCCTGGTAATTGTGAATACTAGAAAATAAAAATAAATAAATAAATAAATTATAAAAAAAGAAAGGGTGAAAAAAATGAAAGAGAACATATATAGAACTCATCATTGTTGTGATATTGATGCAAAAATGGTTGGTGAACATATTGTTGTAAGTGGCTGGATTGAAAACATTCGTGACCATGGTGGCGTATTATTTCTTGATTTAAGAGATAATACAGAAACCTTGCAAACAGTAAGTAATGACGATTCATTATTTATAGGTTTAGCAAAAGAATCAGTTATTAAATTAACTGGTGTAGTTAGAAAAAGAGATGAGGCGACTTATAATAATCGCCTTAAAACTGGAGAAGTTGAATTACTAGTAGATAGTTTAGAAGTACTTAGTGCATCATTGCACGATTTACCTTTTTCTATTATATCTAGTAAAGAAGCAAACGAAGATATTAGATTAAAATATAGATATTTAGATATGCGTAATAATAAAGTAAAAGAAAATATTAAATTACGTAGTGATGTCCTACATTTTTTGAGAAATAAAATGTATGACTTAGGATTTACTGAAGTACAGACTCCAATTCTTACAGCGTCAAGTCCAGAAGGAGCAAGAGACTTCGTTGTTCCTTCAAGAAACTTTAAAGGAAAATTCTATGCTCTTCCTCAAGCACCACAAATATATAAAGAATTATTAATGGTTGGAGGAATAGAAAAATATTTTCAAATAGCTCCATGTTTTAGAGATGAAGACGCAAGAAGAGATAGAACCTTAGAATTCTATCAATTAGATTTAGAAATGAGTTATGTAACAGAAGAAGAAGTTTTGAGTGTTGGTGAAGATATCTTCTATGACGTCTTTACTAAATTTAGTGATAAGAATGTAAGCCCAAAACCATTTAGAAGAATTGCTTATAAAGATGCTATGGAAATGTATGGTACAGATAAACCAGATTTACGTAACCCACTAATTATTAAAGATGCTACAGAAATATTAAAAGATACTACCTTTGGTCCATTTAAAAAAAGTACTATAAAAACTATAGTAGTAGATGATATTGGTGATAAATCAAACTCTTGGTTTAATGAAATAGTTGATTTTGCATCAAGTATCGGAATGCCCGGCATCGGTTATTTAACTCTAATGGAAGATAAAACATTTAAAGGACCTATAGATAAGTTTTTAAGTGCTGAAGAAAGAGATTCATTAGTTAAGAATTTTGAAATGAAAGAAAACTCAGTAATATTCTTTATAGCTAATAAACGTAAAAAGATTGCCCAGAAATTTGCTGGTCTTATTAGAGATGAAATTGGCCGTAAATTAGATTTAATTGATAAAAACAAATTAGAATTATGTATCATCAAAGATTTTCCAATGTTTGAATATGATGACGAAACTAAGAAGTATGAATTCTGTCATAATCCATTTAGTCTACCTCATGGTGGAATTAGCGATTATAAAACGCATGAAAATGTTGAAGACATTCTTGCTTACCAATATGATTTTGTATGTAACGGTAACGAAATGGCAAGTGGCGCAATCCGTAACCATGATTTAGAATCATTAGCTAAAGGCTTTGAAGTAGTTGGTTATACTAAAGATGAAATAGAAATAAGATTTAAATCTATCTTTACAGCATTTAAATATGGTTGCCCTCCTCATGGTGGAATGGCACCAGGTATAGATCGTATATTAATGCTTATAAAAGATGAACCTAATTTAAGAGAAGTTCAAGCATTCCCAACAAGTGCCAGTGGTGCAGATAACATGATGGGAAGTCCTTCAGAGCTTACAAGAATGCAATTAAAAGAATTAGGAATAAAAATAGAGGTGAAAAAAGATGAGTAAATTTACAAAAGAAATGGTAGATGATTATGCTGATAAACTACTTATCGGCTTAACTCCTGAAGAAAACAAAATGGTATTAGACGAATTTGATATCATTGATAAAAACTTAGATTTAGTTACACAAATACCTAATATAAGCGAAGTAGAACCTATGACTCATTGTTTAGACGACTTTAAATATGAGCTAAGAGATGACGTGGTTGTAGAATCAGTTCCTATTGAAGAATTACTACGAAATAGCGATGAAACTGATGGGGACGAAGTTCAAGTTCCTAAGGTAGTAGGATAGAGGTGTTAAAATGAAATATATGAATAAAACAATCGAAGAATTACATGAAATGTTAATTAAAGGCGAAGTAACCAGTGATGAACTAGTTAAAGAATCTTTAAAACTATCACATGAAGTTCAAGATAAATGCAATGCCTTTGTTACTATCTTAGACAACGCTAAGGGTGGAGAGGTTACAGATAACTTATTATCTGGTATTCCATATGGCGTTAAAGATAATTATTCTACAAAAGATATTTTATCTACTGGTTCTTCAAACACTTTAAAAGACTATATACCATTTTTTAATGCTACTGCTGTTGAACATTTAAACGCCGCTGGAGCAATAAAAGTAAACAAAACAGCCTTAGATGAATTTGGAATGGGTGGAACAGGTACAACTGGCCATACTGGTATTCAGAAAAATCCTTGGGATACAACAAGACTTTGCGCTGGATCTTCATCTGGTTCCGCAGCCGCTGTTGCATCAGGCGTCTATCCTTATGCTTTAGGTTCGGATACTGGAGATTCCATTCGTAAACCAGCTGCCTACTGTGGTATTGTCGGATATAAGCCAACTTATGGAATGATATCTAGATACGGTTTATTTGCCTTCGCTTCCAGCCTAGACCATTGTGGTGTTTTAACTCGTAGTGTAAAAGATGCTGCAATCGTTGTTGATACAATGAAAGGAATAGATATCAATGATATGACATCTTGGGATTCTAGTAACATTCATTTACATAATGCTTGTACAGGTGATGTAAAAGGTAAGAAGTTATGTTATATCAAAGAAATAGTTGATAAAGATAGATATCCTAACGCTTCTCAAGAACTACTTGACCATTTAGATAACTTCTATAAAACTATCGATAAATGTCGTGAACTAGGTATGACTGTTGATGAAGTATCAGTTGATGAAGCATTACTAAAAGCTCAACCATCAGTATATGTAGTTATATCTTGTGCTGAAGCAACAAGTAATATGTCTAACTTAACTGGTATCTGTTTCGGTCCAAGAGGAGAAGGTGACAACTACATTGATATGATGAAAGACCACCGTACTAAAGGATTCTCTCCATTAATTAAAAGACGTTTTGTAATCGGTTCTTATGTTTTACAAAAAGAAAATCAAGAAAGATATTTCAAAAATGCTCAAAGAGTAAGAAGATTACTAGTTGATAGATGGAAAGAAATATTTACTGATTATGATGCAGTAATTTTACCAGTTGGTTCTGGCCCTGCTAAACATATAGATGGTTCTAAAGACATCTTAGATGAAAATACAGCTGCTCTAGAAGAGCATTTGCAAGTAGGCAACTTTGGTGGTTTCCCATCAATTACTATCCCAAACGGCTTTGTATCAGGCTTACCAGTAGGTGTTAACATAACTGGTAATTGCTATGACGATGAAAATGTCCTAAATATTGCATATGCATTAGAAAGCTTACTTGGATTTAAAGGACAAATAGCAAAGGAGGTTAAATAATGACTAAATATCTAGCTAAAATAGGATTAGAAATGCACTGCGAAATGAGCGAAACTAATACCAAAGTATTTAGTGCTGCAAGAAATGAATACAGTGAATCTCCTAATACTAATGTAAGACCTCTTGATATGGGCTTCCCTGGTACTTTACCTGTAGTAAATAAAGAAGCTGTAAGACTTGCTTTAATGGCTAGTATGATACTTAATTGTTCTCAACCAGAATATATGTATTTTGAACGTAAGAATTATTACTATCCAGACATGCCAAAAAACTTTCAAATTACTCAAGAAACAAAACCTATTCCTGTAGGAATTTATGGTAAAGTTGAATTTGAATGTGGCGATGAACTTAAAACGGTAAGAGTAAATAACATTCACTTAGAAGAAGATGCTGCGTCCCTAGATCACTTCTACTCAACAAGTAATATCGATTACAATAGAGCGGGTGTTCCTTTACTTGAATTAGTTACTGAACCAGACATTCATAGTGCTAAAGAAGCAGTTGCCTTCCTAGAACACATGCGAAGCGTTTACCAATATGCTGGTATCTCTGAAGCAGATAGTAAAAAAGGTCAAATTAGATGTGATATAAACGTATCTTTAATGGATGCTTCCTTAGATGAAAACGACCCTAAAAACTGGGGAACTCGTAGCGAAACTAAAAACGTTAACTCTTTTGGTGGTGTAAGAGATGCCATTAACTATGAAATAGAACGTCAAACAGAAATATTAGAAAATGGTGGCGAAGTAGAACAAGAAACTCGTCGTTGGGACGAAGAATCTGGAACTACAATCCGTATGCGTAGCAAAGCTGATGCTATCGATTATAAATATTTCGTTGAACCAAACATTCCTAAATTCAAAATAACTAAAGAATGGTTAGATGAAATACGCGCTTCTATTCCTGAACTTGCAATGGACCGCAAGAAAAAATATATTAATGAATATGGCTTATCTTCATATGATGCTGGCGTCTTAGTAAAAGAAAAATCTATTTCTGATTACTATGAAGAATGCGTTAAAATAGGAATAGATGCTAAAACAGCAGCTAACTGGGTTAGTGTTAATGTAATAGGAGAATTAAACAAAGAAAACATATCTATTAGTGAATTCTACCTAACTCCATCTATGCTAAAACAAATAACTGACTCTATTAGTAGTGGAACTCTATCAAGTAAACAAGCAAAAGAAGTATTCTTTAAAGCTATCGAAGAACAAAAAGAACCTAAAAACTATATTAGCAAAGATAATGCTCAAATAAGTGATAAAGAAGAACTAACTCGCATTATTACTGAAATACTTGATAATAGTCCAACTCAAATAGAACAATATAAAGGTGGAAGAGATAATTTATTCGATTATTTTGTTGGTCAAGTAATGAAAAATACAAGAGGTAAAGCAAACCCTGTTATGACCAAAGAAATTTTACATGCTGAATTAGACAAGAGATAATCTTGTCTTTTTAATTAACTTTAAATCTTGTGATATAATAAAAAACAAAAGAGAGGAGTAGTATCATGCAACAAGTAAAATATTTTTTTGATAATATTCCTCTTAACGCTTATTGCCTTGCTCATGGTCTAAATCCTAACTCTGTAAGAACAAGAGTCTGGAAAAAAAGAAACAACCCTAAATACGCCCATCTTACTGACCAAGAAATAGTTAATCTTGTAATAAAAACCTGTAACACAGGAACATTATATATGGTAGGAGATATCTCCTTACGCAAGTATTGCCAAGAACACGATATAAATTTTCAAACAATTATTTCTCGTATCAATAAATTAAAAGCAAAAAATCCAAATCTTACAAACGACGAACTAGTAAAACAATCTCTAGATTGCTTTGAAAATCATAATTTCACTTTATATGTTGACAATATTCCCTTAAAAGACTATTGCGCCCTTCATCCTGATCTAAAATATAACACAATAAGAGGACATATTTTAAATATCCGCAACCAAGACCCAAACAAATCAGTCACTGAAATTGTTCACGAATATGAAAAAAAAGAACATTTCGGTATTTATCGTTACTACTATTGTGGTATTCCACTAAAAGAATATTGTGATAAAAAAAATATTAGCTACCGTGCTATTATTGCTCGTATCAATCGCTATACTAAAATACATCCTATTACTAGTGATGATGAACTAGTAAATATTATTATGGATGAATATTCTCCCTTTATTCCAAAATATCAATATAATGGAACAACTCTAAGAGATTATTGCATCAATCATGATATATCTTACTATAGCGTTGTCTCCTTTGTAAAAAGAGCATTAGAAAAAGATTCTACCTTAAATATAGATACCTTAATAGATACTGCTATAAAGGCCATAAAAAAACAAGGAATTATTTACTACTATGATGGTATTCCTCTTCGTGATTACTGCCGTATCAATCATCTTAACGCTAGTTCAATTAGATCATCTATCATTAAGAAAAAAGCAACTTCATCTCTTCCTCTTCAAGAAATAGTTAACAAATGTGTCGAAGCTTGGCACGAAGCATATATAAAATATTACTATGATGATGAACCATTATTTACTTATTGTAAAAAAAATAATATAAATTATAACACCATTATTTCTCGCTATCTCGATTTAAATATAACTGAAACTGATGAAGAACGAAAAATTACCCTAAAATCAATTGTCGATGAAGTACGAAGATTCCCGAAAACTCGTATAAAATACTATTTTCAAGAGCAATCCTTAAGACAATACTGCCTAAAATCTAATTACTCATATTCAGCCATTCATCGTCGTATCCAAAAATACCAAAGAGAATTTGAGTATACCCTAAAAAGTGAAGTAGTAGAAGAAGCTGTAATAACATACGAAGCCAAAAATATTTTAAAAACTAACTATGACTTATTTAATTATCTTTCATCACTAGACGATATATCAAAAAACTTAGACATCATTACATCAACTCTAAATATCGATATAGAATCTCTAAATGACATGATTGAGATGGGTTTTGATTCATATCAAGCAATACTATTAATATGGTTCCTATCTAAAACTAACCCCAAATCTATGACAGATGACCTTCTAAAACAAATATATTCTTCTATTTCTATCTATCAAGCAACAAACTCCCTAGACATATATTCTTTATATGTTCTATATAAAACATGTATCATCGACACAACAGAATCTATCTTATTATATTTTGAACCTTTCTTAGAAAACATTATTATAGAGTATGAACCACATTACAAAAAACTATCTTTAGAAGAATTAAATACCTTATGGCTCGAACTAAATAGTTACTTTCTAATGCTTCTAGATACCATCTATTTAGATGATAAACAAAAATTTTTAAAACATATAATGTATCTATTAAGTGAAAAAATTCGTATATTCTACCTCGAAACAACCTTCCCACCTGAGGCAAAAACACTAAAAAAAGAATTTACTTAAAAATGTTAATATCTTATCTTATTAAATTTACATGTTACCAAATAAATGATATTATTATAATAGAGGTGTAGGTTTATGAATGAAGAAAAAAACAATCTAAATATGCAACAAAACAAAACCACTCTTACTAGTTGGAAGAGTGGACCTGCACAAACTATCAAAAATCAAATAATGGCCGATAGTCCCCACAGCGTTCTTTCAAACGTCGGCTCAGCAACAACCTATCAAGCTAGTAACAAAGTAATAAGTTGGGGAGTAGGTCAAAAAAATAGTCCTGATTCTTCCACTCAAGAAGAAATAGATGTCTTATTTGATGAAGACATGCTAAACCAAGTAAATGGTGTAGTATCCGATAATACCGAAGTACTAGATGAAACATTTATCGAAAACCCTTCTGCACAACCTAGATTTAAACCAATTGAACAACCTAAACCTAAAATAAATCCTCAACCATTTAACGCCACCACAAACCCTGTTTATACATCACCTGATGCATCATCAAATATCATGCAAAACGACGCTAATTGGGCAAACAATCAACCCCTAAGTGGAGGCAAGCTAGGCCTTAATACTATCGACAGCAGTGCTCAAGCTAAAGACGTTCAAGAAAAAGGTAAATTCTTTGGCAGTAATCTTTTTGGCAAAAAACAAAAACCAGCATTTACACCACCAACTCAACCAATGCCTGCAAAAAAAGACTTAGGTTTAGACGAACCATTACCAGAAGTAAACGAAATAGACTTACTATCTAACTATATCAGACACGAATATAATAAAATAAACATGTCTGTCTTCTCATTCCAAGCCTTAATCTTTAAAGGTGCATACTTCATAAACAAAAAAATCTACTTTCTCGGCTTAATAATCTACTTTATTGAATTCTATATTCTAACAAATTTATCATTAACATATTCCCTAGTATCATACGCTATCTTATCATTAGTAGTAGCTTTTATTGCTAACCCTCTATACCTAGCATATGCCAAAACCAAAACAAAATTAATAAGAAAAGCAAAAAAAAATCGTAAAAAAAATCAATATGAATTAAACCAATTATGTTATAAAGCAGGAGGAACTAACTTCCTCTTAGCATTCATAATATTTGTCATATTTTATGCAATAATATTTTATATTTCAATGTATGAATTACCTAACGCCCCAATAAAGACTGGCTATGATTACATAACTAAATATATTGAAGAAAAGAAAAAGCCAGTATACGATGGTGTAATAGATCGCTTATCATTCGATGTTGAAAATACATTCAATATAACAATTCCTGAAGACTTTAAAAAACAGCAAGGGAAAATATATAAATATTTATATAGTCCAAATGGCAAAGAAGAAATAAAAACATGTGAATTAACAATTTCTCGAATAAATAAATTCCACGATGCTAACGACTATATTACTCAATATCAAAAATATGAAAAAATAGAAAAAGACATTGTCGAATTAAAAAGAGACGATACAATCTGGTATACTCTGGAACAACAAAAACGTTACTTTAATAAAAAGATTAATGTAGCAACAATAAATGGTAATGTAATCTTACTAGAATATAACATTGGTCTTGATACAGAACCAAATAAATGTGAAAACTATTATAACGAAATATTTGAGTCTATTACTATAAAAGAATAAATCTTATCTTAATGATAAGATTTTTTACATTTAAATTCTATCTAATCATATATTAAAATAGGTGAGTAGATGAAAATAGATAAAATATTACTTATATCAACAATCATTATAATATCTTTTGGTATAATTATGGTTTATTCTTCTTCTAGTATTTGGGCTGCATACAAATTTAACGATCCATATAAATTTGTAAAATCTCAATTTATCTTCTTTCTATTTGGCTTACTTATAATAAAAATATTAATTAATATAAACCCTTCTCTCTATGAAAAATATAGTAATAAAATTCTATTTATATGTTTCATTCTCTTAATTCTAGTTTTAATTCCTGGAATAGGTAAGATCAGAAATGGTTCTCGTAGCTGGTTTGGCATCGGCTCCTTAGGTATTCAACCATCAGAATTCACTAAAATAGGTTTAATTATCTATACTTCTAAATATCTATCTCATAATAATAAAAATATTAAAGATATAAAAAAAGGCTTATTACCATTATTTCTTATTATTATTCTCTTTTTCCTCCTTATAATGTTAGAACCAGATTTTGGAACAGCTATGGTTATTATTTTAACTTTAGTCGGTTTAATATTTGTTTCCGGCCCTAAAATATCTTTTTTTATAAAAATAGGTTTAGTCGGCTTAATTGGTATTGTTATCTTAATAGCAATCGCTCCATATCGTTTAGAAAGAATCGTTGCTTATCTTAATCCTTGGAGCGACCCATTAGGTAGTGGATTTCAAATAATTCAAAGCTTATATGCAATTGGGCCATCAAGCCTTCTTGGCGTAGGATTTGGCAATTCAATTCAAAAAAACTTTTACCTCCCTGAACCTCAAACAGACTTTATTTTTTCTATAATAGCTGAAGAATTCGGCTACCTTGGCATAATCTTTACTATATCATTATTTATAATAATATTTTATCGTTCTATTTTAATATCCTTAAAACAACAAGACCTATTCTTAAAATATCTCTCTTTTGGTTTATCTTTCGGTATTATTCTCCAAGTTATTCTAAACATTCTTGTAGTAACAGGAACCATCCCTACAACTGGTATAACTTGTGTCTTCCTATCTTATGGTGGTTCATCTCTATTAGTCAGCATGGCAAGTATCGGTATTATTCTAAGTATTTCTAAAAAACTTTAACATCTATCTCTTTAAATTTTACTCTAAAAAACTATCTATATTTATCTTTTACTCTTATATAACCATCCAAAATATATATTTATATTAAAACCATAAAAAAACCATCTTAAAATATCTTCTAAATCCTAAAAATACTTCCAAAAATACCATTAAAAAAAATCTTGCCTTATCATATATTTCCCTTTACTATATTAGTTAGGGTGATTTGTTGAAAAAATTAAGCAGGACTATTATTATAATATTTATCTTATTATTACTTATAAAA